>CAXUEV010000223.1:546-3477 GCA_964250105.1 uncultured Sphingomonadaceae bacterium | reverse complement strand
GCCCGCGACGGCGGTGCCCGGCTCGCCGGCGCGACGCGCGAGGCTCGGCCAGGTGCCGTCGGCCGAGCGGCAACCGACGAGCGCGATCGCGACGAGAGAGAGGGACCAGCGCACCGCGGCGTCGTATCGCGCCCCTCGGGCGGCCGCAAGCCTTCCCCGATCGTGGCTAGGCGAGGGCGGCGAGCCGCTCCCTGACCGCGACGAGATCGGCGACGAAGCGGTCGAACTCGATTTCCGCCGCGGCGCGGTCTTCGATCCGCAGCAGGAAGCTCGGATGGACGGTGATCCATGCCTCGCTGCCGTCGCCGAGCGTCAGCGGCCGGCCGCGCTCGCGCGAGATCGTCACCGTCTTGCCGATCAGCGCGCGCGCCGCGGTCGCGCCGAGCGCGACGGTCACCGCCGGCTTGATCGCCGCGCGCTCGTGGTCGAGCCACCAGCGACAGATGTCGATCTCGCGGATGTCGGGCTTGGCGTGGATGCGCCGCTTGCCGCGCGGCTCGAACTTGAAGTGCTTGACCGCGTTGGTGACATAGGCGGTCGTCCGGTCGATCCCGGCGGCGGCGAGCGCGCGGTCGAACATCTGCCCGGCCGGGCCGACGAACGGGCGGCCGGCGAGATCCTCCTGGTCGCCGGGCTGCTCGCCGACGAACACCAGCCGCGCGTCCGCCGGCCCCTCGCCGAACACCGTCTGCGTCGCCGGCAGGTAGAGCGGGCAGCGCGTGCAGGCGGCGGCGGCGGCGCGCAGGCCGGCCACCGTGTCCGGCTCGACGCTCGCCAGCAGATCGTCGTTGGTCATGCCGACATCCTTGTTCGCCGCGATCATCATCCGCGTCCTCTCCTCGGCCCCGGCGATCAGCCCCGGGACCAGCGCCGCCTCCGGCAGGTTCTTCCAGTATTTCTTCGGCATCTCGGCGGTCATCGCCTTCACCTTCAGCCGCGCCGGGTTGAAGATGCTGCTGAAATAGGTCCGCCACGTCTCCTCGAGCGGATCGCCGTCGGGCGCCTCGGCGCGCACGGCGCCGGGGGTGAAGTCGAGCGCCGCGCCGTCCCAGTGGACGCATTCGCGCGGCGTCAGGATCGACCAGCGCATGTTGGTGAAGCGCCGGGCGAAGAAGCCGGCGTTGAGCCGGACGATATGATGCTCGGGCTCGAACCACGCGGCGAAGCGCTCGCCTTCAGGGTCGGCGACTTCGCGGAAGCGGACGAAGGCGCGCATCTTGTGGACGTCGCGCCCGACCGACTTCGCCAGCTCGCTCAGCCGCCGGACAAGCGGGTCGGCCGGATCGTCGAGCAGCTTCGGCCGGGTGCGGAGCTCGGCCAGCGCGGCGTAGAGCAGGGCGAAGCGTTCGCCGTCGCTATGGCAGACGATTCGGCGGGCGAGGTCGATGAACGCCTTGGGCACGTTGAACGCCGCGCCCGCCGGCACCGCTTCGGCGCTGCCGGCGAGCAGGTCGGTGGCGGTCTCGCCGACCTGCCAGACGATCTCGCCCGGCGGCACCTGGGCGACGGCGAGGCGGCGCGCCGCGTCTCGCCAGCCGTCGAAGTCGTCGGGTCGGGCGAGGACGGCGGTGTGCATCGTCCGTGCGCTTCAGGCGAAGAGTTCGAGCTGGGCGCGCTCGGGCTTGACCAATGTCGTGCGCACGATCGCCGCGTCGGCGAGCGCCAGCGGGCGCCAGTCGGCGGCGACGACGAACGGGCGCAGCCGGTCGACGCGCGGCGTCAGCCGGCCGAGATCGTCGAGCCGCAGCCGGCGATGCCGCCGCGCGCGGATGACGCCGTTGACCGTCTTGACCCCCATGCCGGGCACGCGCAGCAGCATCTCGCGCGGGGCGCGGTTGATGTCGACTGGGAAGTCGCCGCGGTGCTTCAGCGCCCAGGCCGTCTTCGGATCGATGTCGAGCGGCAGCATGCCGCCGTCGGTCGCATCCTGCACCTCGGCGACAGCGAAGCCGTAGAAGCGCATCAGCCAGTCGGCCTGGTAGAGGCGATGCTCGCGCATCAGCGGCGGGCGCACCAGCGGCAGCACGGCGCTGGCGTCGGGGATCGGCGAGAAGGCCGAGTAGTAGACGCGCCGCAGCCCGAAGCTGCCGTACAGCGTCGATGCCGAGGCGACGACGTCGCTGTCGCTCGCGGCGTCGGCGCCGACGATCATCTGCGTCGACTGGCCGGCGGGGGCGAACTTCGGCGCCGACCGATATTTGGTGCGCGCGTCGCGATTGTCGTCGATGCCCGCCTTGAGCTCGCCCATCGCCGTCCGGATGCGGCGCGCGCTCTTCTCGGGGGCGAGCCGCGTCAGGCCGTCGTCGGTCGGCAGCTCGACGTTGATCGACAGCCGGTCGGCGTAGAGCCCGGCCTGCTCGATCAACGCCGGATCGGCATCGGGGATCGTCTTCAGGTGGATATAGCCGCGGAAATCGTGCGCGACGCGCAGCGTCTGCGCCACGCGGACGAGCTGCTCCATCGTATAGTCGCTGCTGCCGATGATCCCCGACGACAGGAACAGCCCCTCGATATAGTTGCGCTTGTAGAAGGCGAGCGTCAGCCGGACGACCTCGTCGACGGTGAACTTCGCCCGGCGCACGTTCGACGAGCGCCGGTTGATGCAATAATGGCAGTCGAACACGCAGCTGTTGGTCAGCAGGATCTTGAGCAGCGAGATGCAGCGGCCGTCGGGGGCGTAGCTGTGGCAGATGCCCATGCCCTCGGTCGAGCCGACGCCGCTGCCGCCGACCGACGACCGCTTCGCCGTTCCCGACGACGCGCACGACGCATCGTATTTCGCCGCGTCGGCGAGGATCGCCAGCTTGGCGCGCGTGTCGAGATGACCCATGCGTTCAGTCTATGTTCCACGTGGCGGGGGAGCAAGCGGCGCCGGCGTCGCAGCCGGCGAGGCGCCGTCAGCGCGGCGGCTGGTTGTCCTCGACGCCGGCC
>CAXUEV010000223.1:0-536 GCA_964250105.1 uncultured Sphingomonadaceae bacterium | reverse complement strand
CAAGCCGGTCACGCGGGTCGCGCAATGCCATCGCTCGACGCCGGCCGGAGCGGCAGGCGGCTTGGCGTCGTCGCCGGGCTTCACTCGCATGTCGATCCCGCCCGATTTCGGCTGGCTTGCCGGCGATCGTCGCCGCGCCCTGCTTGCGCTGCTCGCGGCGCGCCGCCTTCTCGTTGCCGGCGCGCAGCCGGTCCTGCGTCGCCTGGACCTTCTGCTGGCTCGGCACGCGCGCGTCGAGCGGCGCTGCCAGCATCGGCGCGAGCGTGGCCAAGGCCGCGGACACGATGATTGCGGATCGCTTCATGAACTCGACCTTCCTATTGTGCATGCCGCGCGACAACCCGCGAGGGGCGCGGTCGGACGCATAACGATCGACGAGACCTGCATGCGCATCGCCTATGTCATCAATTCGGTCGAGGGCGGCGGCGCGGCGTTGCCGGTGCCGGCGATCACGCGCGTGCTGCGCGAGGCCGGGGCGGAGGTGCGCGTGTTCGCGCTGATGCGCCGCGACGGCCGCGCCCTGCCGCCGATGCACG
>CAXUEV010000222.1:0-3487 GCA_964250105.1 uncultured Sphingomonadaceae bacterium | reverse complement strand
CGTCGTGGCCGAGGATCTCGGCGCAGACGACGGTGTCCTGGATGAAGTTCTTCGGGACGCCGCCGCCGATCATCAGCAGACCGGTGGTGCCGGCCTTGATCTTGATGTCGGTCAGCTCGCGGAAGTCGGCGATGGCGTCGAGCACCATGTACGGCTGGCCCGCCTTCATCCGCTCGACCTGGTGCTTGACCAGCCCGAAACCCGCGCTCGAATCGACGAACGCCGGGCAGAAGATCGGCACGTCGTGCTCGTAGGCGAGCTTGACGAGGCTGTTATCCTTGCGCCCGTGCTGCGCCAGATACTTGCCCATCTCGCGGATGAAGGCGCGGCTCGAATAAGGCTTGGGGTCGAGGCCCTGGGCGATCTCGAAGATCGTGTGGTCGCAGTCCTGGAGCTGCTGCTCGTCGATATAGGTGTCGTAGATACGGTCGATGTAAAGCGAACGCAGGACATTGTCGTCAGGGATTTCAAGTGCCTGATAGTGTTTGTGACCAAGCCCCTCGAAAAAATCCATGTCGACGATCGACGCGCCGGTGGCGACGATGCCGTCGATCATGTTCGACCGCAGCAGCTCGGCATAGAGGTCCATGCACCCCCCCGCCGAGGTCGAGCCGGCGATGACGAGGAAGATCGAGCAGTCGTTGTCGGCGAGCATCGCGTTGTAGATCCGCGTCGCACGGGCAAGGTCGCGCGAGGTGAAGCTCATCTTCTCCATCGCATCGATGATCGGCCGCGCGTCGAAGCCGCGGATGTCGACATGCTCGACTGTCGTCGAGAGGAGCTCGGCCTTGCGTGTGTCGTTGATGGCGGCGTCGGACATGAAAATTTCCTTCTTCCCCTCTCCCATCTGGGGAGAGGGACGGCCCGCGCCTCTTCGGCGCGGGAGGGGAGGGGATAGGCGACGGCGGGAACCCCTCACCCGCCGCGCTGGCGCGCGAGTCGCCTCTCCCCCAAGGGGAGAGGTTAGATGCGTGCCTCGCGGATGGGGGTAACGACGTCGCGTGACGGATCGGCGACATAGGCGCTCGCCATCGGCTCGTCGTCGGCGGTCACCGTCGCACCTGCGGAGAAGCCGTTGAACGCGGTGCGCATCGCGCTGCCGTAGGCGCCGAGCATGCCGATCTCGAGATAGTCGCCGGCGCGCACGTCGGCGGGCAGCATGAACGGGCCGCGCATATAGTCGGCGTCGTCGCACGTCGGCCCGTAGAAGCTGAACGCCGTCTCGCGCGCGGCCGACGCAGTCTCGCGGACGAGTTCGACCGGGAAGCGCCAGTCGATGTGCGCCGCGTCAAACAGCGCGCCATAGGCGCCGTCGTTGATGAACAGCTCGTCGCCGCGGCGCTTCTCGACGCGCACGAGGATCGAGGCGTATTCGGCCGACAACGCGCGGCCGGGCTCGCACCAGAGCTCGGCCGAATAGCTGATCGGCAAGTCCTCGAAGGCGCGATGAATGACGGCGAAATAGCGCTCGATCGGCACCGTCGCCATGTCGGGATAGATTGACGGGAAGCCGCCGCCGACGTCGATGACGTCAACCGTGACGCCCGCGGCGACGATCGCCGCGCGGACCAGCGACATCGCCTCGGCATAGGCGGCCGGGCTCATCGCCTGGCTGCCGACGTGGAAGCAGATGCCGAGCGCGTCGGCGGCCTGGCGCGCGGCCATCAGCACGTCAGCCGCGTCGTCGAGGCCGACGCCGAACTTCGCCGACAGGCTGAGCTTGGCGTGCGCCGACGACACGCGCAGCCGGACGCACAGCGTCAGGTCGGCAGCGGCGACACCATCAGTCGCGGTGGCGGCGACGATCTTGTCGATCTCCTCGACCGAATCGAGGCTGAAGACGCGGACGCCGTGGACGTAGTACGCCTCGGCGATCGCCTCGGCCGCCTTGACCGGGTGCATGAAGCACAGCACGGCCTCGGGCAGGAGCGCGCGCACCAGCCGCACCTCGACGATCGAGGCGACGTCGTAATGCGTTATGCCGCCGTCCCACAGGAGGCGGATCAGGTCGGGCGACGGGTTCGCCTTGACCGCATACATCGACGTGCCCGGAAATTCTCTCGCGAAGAATCGGGCGGCGCGGAGCGCGGCGTGCGGGCGAACGAGGGTAACGGGTTGCGACGGACGAGCGTCGCGGGCTACCCCCAGCGCGGTGCTGGGCTTATGCAATTCAAGGGACCTCCGGGGCGATGTCAGCTACGAGTGGGTAGCACCAAAGCTGCCTTGCGGTTGGAAGTCCCCTTGGGGCAGCGGCGTGTGTCTAGGGCCGCCGGCGGTTCCTGTAAAGCGGTTTTTTGTGACAGTGTTTTTTGCAATATTCGCGTGATTCGTCAACAGCTTAACCCAGGATGAAAATGACCGGTCCGGCAAGCGTTTCCCATAGCGACGTATTAACCGCAATGGCTCGTGTCGGCGGCGTGGCGGTGCGCACGCCGCTGCTGCGGTCGGACGCGCTCGACCGCATCTGCGGCGGGCGGATATGGCTCAAGACCGAATGCCTGCAACGCACCGGCTCGTTCAAGTTCCGCGGCGCCTATAACCGGCTGGCGGCGATAACGCCCGAGGAGCGCGCCGGCGGCGTCGTCGCCTTTTCGAGCGGCAACCATGCGCAAGGCGTGGCGCTGGCGGCGCGGCTGCTCGGCATGCCGGCGGCGATCGTCATGCCGAGGGACGCGCCGGCGGTGAAGGTCGACGCGACGCGCGGCTACGGCGCCGAGGTGGTCTTCTACGACCGCCTCGCCGAGGACCGCGCCGTCATCGCCGCGCGGCTGGCGCAGGCGCGCGGCGCCGTGCTGGTGCCGTCATTCGACGATCCGTGGGTCGTCGCGGGGCAGGGGACGGCGGGGCTCGAGATCGCCGAGGACCTCGCGGCGATGGGCGTCGCCGCCGACCTCGCATTGGTCTGCTGCGGCGGCGGCGGCCTGTCGAGCGGGATCGCCCTCGGCTCGGGGTTGCCGGTCGTCACCGTCGAGCCGACGGGCTACGACGATGTCGCGCGGTCGCTGGCGGCGGGCACGATCCTGCCGGTCGCGGCGCCCGGACCGACGATCTGCGACGCGCTGCAGACGCTGGTCATGGCGCCGCTGACCTTCGCCATCCTCAGCGCGCGCGGCACGACCGGGGTCGTGGTGAGCGACGACGAGGCGGCGGCGGCGGTCGGCTTCGCCTTCCGCGAGCTCAAGCTGGTGGTCGAGCCCGGCGGCGCGGTTGCGCTGGCGGCGGCGCTGACCGCACGCGTCGACCTGCGCAGCCGGACCGCGGTCGTGCTGCTGTCGGGCGGCAACGTCGATGCGGCGACGTTCGCGCGCTGCCTCGGCGCCTAGCGCAGCACCGCCTTGCCGGCGTAGCGCGCGGTGTCGCCGAGTTCTTCCTCGATGCGGATCAGCTGGTTGTATTTCGCCAGCCGGTCGGAGCGGGCGAGGCTGCCGGTCTTGATCTGGCCGCAGTTGGTGGCGACGGCGAGGTCGGCGATCGTCGAATCCTCGGT
>CAXUEV010000221.1:0-3493 GCA_964250105.1 uncultured Sphingomonadaceae bacterium | reverse complement strand
GATGCCGCCTGGGCGGCCGCCGGCGCGGGGAGCCGCGACTATGCGTCGATTGCGCCGCCCGGCACGGTCGTCGCCGATCCCGCGGCGGACGCCGGCGACGGCGACGGCCGCGCCAATTTTGCCGTGCTCGAGATCGTCGTCGACCGGTTCGAGTGGCTCGAACTCGCGCGCGGCGGGCATCGCCGCGCGGCCTATGTCCGCGACGGCGCGGCGTGGCGCGGCGGCTGGCTGGTCCCCTGACGACGCCCGCCGTTGCAACAATGTCACGCCGCCCAAGCCGAACTTTGCCGTCATAAAAATGCAATGATTACGTCGCCGAAGCGTCATTGGTTACAGCTAGTCCCCGCGAAATACGGTTCAGGGCATCAGGGGATGATTGGATGACGACGAAAAACTGGCGCTTGGCGCTGCTCGCAGCCACCGCGATCGGCGGCTTCGGCGCGACGACGGCGGCGGCGCAGGACAGCGCCGCGGTGCCGACTCCGGAGGAAGCGGCGACGCAGCTCGAATTCCTCAAGGCGCAGGTCGACGCGCTGCAGGCGCAGCTCGACGCGGTCAAGAAGTCGGCCGGCATCGCCGCTCCGTCGTGGAAGGGCACGCCCGAATTCTCGAGCGGCGACTCGGGCTACAAGTTCAAGCTGACCGGCGAGCTCCAGTTCGACGGCGGCTATGTCGGCAATCCGGGCGACAAGATCGGTACGACCAGCCTCGGCTGGAACAGCCGCTCGCGCCGCCTGCTGATCGGCGCCCAGGGCACGCTGCCGGGCGACTTCAGCTACAACTTCACCTTCAACCTCGCGCAGGGCACCGTCGACTACGAAGACGTGGTCATCGAATGGGCGCCGCACGCGACGCCGTTCACCTTCACCCTAGGCTATTTCTATCCGTTCAGCAGCATGGAGAACATGCAGAGCAACCGCTTCCTGTCGTTCGGCGAGCGGGCGCAATTCAACGACGCCTTCAGCAACGGTCGCCGCCTCGGCGTCGCCGCGACCTATGTCAACAAGGCCAACGACTTCCGCATCCAGCTCGGCGCGTTCAACCAGGGCATCACCACCAACGCCTTCAACAACACCGGCTATCAGTTCGCGGCGCGGACGGTGCTGTCGCCGCAGTTCGCCGGCGGGCAGGCGCACCTCGGCGCGAGCTTGCAGTACCGCCGCTTCCAGGTCGACGCGCTCGGCACGACCTATCGCGCGCGGCCGTTCACCCAGACGACCGACCAGCGCTTCATCGCCACCGGCAACATCGCCGCCAAGGGCGACAAGATCGCCGGCATCGAGGCGCTGTTCATCGCCGGGCCGCTCCACCTCGCCGGCGAGGCGCAGTATATCTGGATCGACACCTATCATCCGGGCGATACCCTCGCGCCGGGCGAGGCGCTGCTCGGCACGCGGACGGCGAAGAACCTCCACTATCCGACCGGCTTCGCCGAGGCCGGCTTCTGGCTGACGGGCGAGACCCGCGGCTACAAGAACGGCAAGGTCGACCGGACCAAGATCCTGAAGCCGGTCAGCGAAGGCGGCATCGGCGGCGTCCAGATCGTCGGCCGCGTCGACTATCTCGACCTGACCGACCGGGTGCTCGTCGCGACGGCGTCGAGCGGCGGCGCGCTCAACGTGCTCAACGGCGGCAAGCAGATCGGCTACCAGGCCGGGCTCAACTACTGGCCGATCGACTATGTCCGCCTGACCGCCGACTATACCCGCGCCGAGATCACCGGCGGGCCGTTCGCCGCGACGGTCGTGCCGACCAGTACCCGGCCGGCGTATGAGCGCAAGTTCGGCACCGACGTGTTCATGCTGCGCGCGCAGATCGACTTCTAAGAAGCAGCCGGCAGCGATCGAAGGGGCGGTCCCGGCGAAGGGGCCGCCCTTTCGCGTTCAGCGCTCGTCGTCCCCGAGCGACGGGTCGATCACGGCATCGTCGTGGCCGCTGTTGGCGCTGAGGAAGACCAGCCCCATCAGCGCGCCCGCGAGCAGCAGCGAGAGCGTGATGCCGAGCCCGAGCGCGATGACGAACTGCAGGTGGAGCACGGTGCCTTGGCGGTGAAGCAGCCACAGCGACGCGGCGACGGCGATTGCCGCGATCGCCAGCATGAAAGCCATCAGCCGGCGGAAGCGGCGCCAGTGATCGACGGGGGCCGTCGGCCCGGTATCGCGCATTGCCCTTCCCTTTCCACTCGAAACAGTCGATTATGCCCCGGTCGGAGTGACATGGGGATGACGCCGGCGAGCCGCACCTGTTGGGGACGGAGGCCATTTTGGCAATCAGAACTATCCTCGTCGACAAGAAGCCGGTGGTCTGCGTCACCACCAAGACCACGATCCGCGAGATCACGACGCTGCTCTACCGCCACCGCATCGGCGCGGTGCTGGTCGTCGAAGGCGGTCCGATCCTCGGGGTCGTTTCGGAACGCGACATCGTCGCCGGGCTCCACCTGCACGGACCCGCCGTGCTCGACACCTCGGCGGCGATCGTCATGACGGCACCCGTCGTCACCGCCGGCCCGGATGAAAGCGTCGCCGCGGCGATGGCGGTGATGACCAACCGCCGCATCCGCCACCTGCCGGTCGTCGAGCGCGGCAAGCTGCTCGGCATCGTGTCGATCGGCGATCTCGTCAAGCGGCGGATCGCCGACGCCGAGGCCGAGGCCAGCACGCTCAAGGACTATATCGCGACGTCCTGAAGCGCTTTTTCGAAAAAAGCGCTTGTCAGCCGATCCGTCGCGGCCTAGATCGGCGCTCCCGGTTGACGGGCGGTTCGGGGTTCCGGACGGTCGGTCGGTCTCAGAAAGCGGTGACGGTACATACGGCCCGGCAAGGCCGTGTCCAACGTCGCTTCGATCTGGACGGGTTTCGAGCGGTGACTTCGTCTCCGGATGCTCGAAAAAAGCTGTTGACGGGGTTCGAGACACGGCGCATAAGCCGCCCCCGACGCCGGAACGAGCCACTGGGTTCGCCTCCGGGTTTCGGAAAAAACCAGCCGCTCGGCATCCCGATAGATCGGGACGCTAGAGTGGTGTTGCTCTTTCTCATCGTAGGTTGAATGAAGGGACATGTGGGCGGCGGTCCATGGTCTCGGGCGTACAAGGGCCCGGGCATCATGGTTAAAACACGCCTCCTATATGTCTACCACAATGCACTGCCGGCTTTCGGGCCGGAATTGTCAGACTGGTTTTGCAGATGGGACGCTCCTTGAACGGGCCGCGTCTCCGGGTTCGCCCGGGGGCATGGTTCGGACATTAACTTGAGAGTTTGATCCTGGCTCAGAACGAACGCTGGCGGCATGCCTAACACATGCAAGTCGAACGAGATCCTTCGGGGTCTAGTGGCGCACGGGTGCGTAACGCGTGGGAATCTGCCCTTAGGTACGGAATAACTCAGGGAAACTTGTGCTAATACCGTATGATGTCTTCGGACCAAAGATTTATCGCCTAGGGATGAGCCCGCGTAGGATTAGCTAGTTGGTGGGGTAAAGGCCTACCAAGGCG
>CAXUEV010000220.1:0-3510 GCA_964250105.1 uncultured Sphingomonadaceae bacterium | reverse complement strand
AGCACGTTGCGGCAGAGCACGATATCAAAGCGCCCGGCGGGCGGGCGATCGGCGCGTCGCCCGGCTGCTTGCGCCGCAGCAGCGTGCCGCCTTCCGCCGGGACCAGCCGCAGCCCGCGCTGGTCGAGCTGGTAGGCGAGCATGTCGCCGGTTTCGGCGAAGCGGACGACGACGCGCGACGTGCCGCCGAGCGACAGGCTGGTCAGCGCCACGCCGGTCACCGTCGGGGTTCCGCGCAGGAGCGCCTCGGTCGCGGTCCACGCCGCCGCGTCGGGGGTGACGACGCTGACCTCGATCCCGCCCGTCGCCACCAGCCCCGCAGGCGCACCGATGTCGGGCGCGGCGCTGACCAGCGGTTCGAGTTCGGTCAGCAGGCCCTTCTCGTGCCGCAGGCGGCCGTCGCGCAGCGCGCGGACGTAGATCGCGTCGACCTGGCGGACGCCCTCGTCGAGCATCGCGTCGAGCCCGGCGGCGGTGCCGGTGCGCAAGCGCACCCGTCCGAGCTCGATTGCGTCGGGGCCGTGGCGGGCGATGAACAGCGCCGCCACCGGCCCGCCCGGATAGCTGCGGTCGAGCACGACCTCGGACGTCAGGACGTCGGCGGTGTGGAAGCGGCTGAGGATGTTGCGCCATAGCGTCCGGTCAGAGCGGCGCGTCTGGTAAGCGGTCAGCAGGACATTGTCGCCGGCATTGCCGCTGACGACGACATAGTCGATCGCGCTCGCCGCGTCGCGGAAGCGCTGCCATGCGGCGATCCACGGCGTCTTCGCCTGGTAGACGGTGCGGACGCCGCCGTCGTAGGTCACCGGCAACAGCAGCATCGGCGCGGCTTCGGCGCCGATCGTCCCACCGAGATAGCCGGCGGCCCGGCCGCGATCGAAGACGATCGCCAGCCGCCCGATGTAGCGCGTCATCGAGAACTGCTCGGACTGGACCTCGACGCCGGCGACCATCGCCTCGATTGCGCCGTCGCCCAGCCGCGGTGCCGTCGCCGGCGCGTCGCCGGTCAGCCGGTTCCACAGCAGCGGCCACGCCTTCCGCTGCGCCGCCTGGTACGCCGCCGCCCGCGCCGCGTTGGGGTTGGCGGCAACGACGTCGACAGCGATGCCGCCGATCTTATACGCGCCCGGGCCGGTCTCGACCGCGTTCGCCGATACCGCCAGCAGTCCGAGAACGACCAGCCACCGCAACTTCGCTCAACCCTCACCGTGCCCGCACCCTTTGGCCGCTTGGGAGTCGAAATCCAAGCCGCAAGTCGTTAGGCAGGACGGCGATGACCGACCCCGCCCCGCTGACCTACGCCGATTCGGGCGTGTCGATCGCCGCCGGCAATGCCCTGGTACGAATGATCGCGCCGCTCGCCCGCGCCACTGCCCGCCCCGGAGCCGACGCCGAGCTCGGCGGCTTCGGCGGCTTCTTCGACCTGAAGGCGGCAGGCTATGCCGATCCGCTGCTGGTGGCGGCGAACGACGGCGTCGGCACCAAGCTCAAGCTGGCGATCGAGCTCGGGCAGCACGATACGGTCGGCATCGACCTCGTCGCCATGTGCGTCAACGACCTGATCGTCCAGGGTGCCGAGCCGTTGTTCTTCCTCGATTATTTCGCCACTGGCAAGCTCGACACCGGGGTCGCCGCGGCGGTCGTCGCCGGCATCGCCGACGGCTGCCGTATCGCGGCCTGCGCGCTGATCGGCGGCGAGACCGCCGAGATGCCGGGCATGTACGCACCCGGTGACTATGACCTCGCCGGCTTCGCCGTGGGCGCGGTCGAGCGCGGCCGGCAGCTGACGGGGGAACGCGTCGCGCCGGGCGACATCCTGCTCGGGCTGGCGTCGTCGGGCGCGCACTCGAACGGCTTCTCGCTCATCCGCAAGCTGATCGAGCGGAGCGGCGCCCGCCTCGACCGGCCAGCGCCGTTCGATATCGACCGGCTGCTCGGCAACGTCCTGCTCGAACCGACGCGGATCTACGTGCGCGCGCTGCTGCCGGTGCTGAAGGCCGGCCGGATCAACGCGCTGGCGCACATCACCGGCGGCGGCCTGCTCGAGAACGTGCCGCGGGTGCTGCCGGCCGGATGCCATGCGCGGATCGACGCTGGCGCATGGCCGCAGCCGCCGCTATTCGCTTGGCTGCAGGCGCAGGGCCGGATCGAGCCCGCCGAACTAGCGCGGACCTTCAACTGCGGGATCGGCATGGTCATCGCCGTCGTCCCCGGCGACGTCGGCGCGCTCGTCGCCGACCTGACGGCGGCGGGCGAGACGGTCCATGTCATCGGCGCCGTCACTGCCGGCCCGCGCGGCGCGACCGTGGCGGGTGCGGACGAGGTGTGGAGCGGCCGCGACGCGTGGGAGGCGGTCCATCTTGCCTGAGCGGGCGCGCGTCGGTGTCCTGATCTCCGGCCGCGGCAGCAACATGGCGGCGCTGCTCTACGCGGCGCGCGCCACGGACTGCCCGTACGAGATCGTGCTCGTCGCCGCCAACGTGACCGACGCGCCTGGGCTAGTGCTGGCGGCGGCCGAGGGCGTGCCGACTTTCGCCCGCAGCCACCGTGGCATCGACCGCGCCGCTTTCGACGCGATGATCGATGCCGAACTCACGCGCGCCGGCGTGACGCACGTCGTCCTTGCGGGCTATATGCGGCTGCTGTCGGACGCGTTCGTCGCCAAGTGGCACGGCCGCGCGCTCAACATCCACCCGTCGCTGCTGCCCGCGCACAAGGGTCTGCATGTGCATGAAGCGGTGCTTGCCGCGGGCGAGGCGGTGACCGGCTGTACCGTCCATCTAGTGACACCGGCGCTCGACGATGGTCCGATCCTCGGCCAAACGCGCGTCGCCGTGCTGCCTGGCGACACCGTGACGACGCTGGCGGAGCGCGTGCGCTACGCCGAGCACCAGCTCTATCCGCGCGTCCTCGCCGGGTTTGTCGCTAGCCGGTGATCTCGGTCGCGGCGAAGAAATAGGCGATCTCGATCGCCGCGTTTTCCGCACTATCGGAGCCGTGGACGGTGTTGGCTTCGATGCTTTCGGCGTGGGTGTGGCGGATGGTGTTCGGGGCGGCGTTGGCGGGGTTGGTGGCGCCCATGATGTCGCGGTAGGCGCGGACGGCGTCGTCGCCTTCGAGGACCTGGACGACGACGGGCCCTGAGATCATGAAGGCGACGAGTTCGGCGAAGAAGCCCCGCCCGCGGTGGACGGCGTAGAAGCCCTCGGCCTGTTCCTGCGTCAATTTCAAGCGCTTCTGGGCGACGATGCGCAGGCCGGCGGCCTCGATCATGGCGTTGACCGCCCCCGTCAGGTTGCGGCGCGTGGCGTCGGGTTTGATGATCGAGAAGGTGCGTTCGCTGGCCATGCGCTGCCTTATCGGCGCGTTCCGGCGATGGCAAGCGACGCGACTCGCGCGGCACGACCCGCGGCACGCGCGCGGACCGGTCGCGGCAGACCGCCGCGACGCCGGCGACCCGATCTCACGACGACTGTCGCCAGCGGCCGTCGTCGTCCTCGCGCCAGTAGAC
>CAXUEV010000219.1:0-3527 GCA_964250105.1 uncultured Sphingomonadaceae bacterium | reverse complement strand
GCGCTCGCCTTTCTCGCGGCGCACGAGCCGAGCCTGATCGCCACCGCCGCGGCGCTCGACGTCCGCCCGGCGGCGCTGGTCGACGCGCACGCGGCGCTGGCATGACCCGGCCGCTCGTCATCTGCGACTGCGACGAGGTGCTGCTTCACTTCGTCGCGCCGTTCGGCGACTATCTGCAGCGCCGGCACGAGCTGACGCTCGGACTCGAGACGTTCGCGCTGACCGGCAACATCCGCCGGGCCGACGGCGCGGCGATCGAGGCGACCGAGCTGCTGCCGCTGCTCGACGGCTTCTTCGACACCGACATGACGACCCAGACCCCGACTCCGGGGGCGGCCGACGCGCTGGCGACGCTCGCCGAGTCGTGCGACATCGTCATCCTGACCAACGTCGATTCGCGCCACAATGCGGTGCGCACCGCCGAGCTCGCGCGCCACGGCATGCCCTACCGCGTCGTCTGCAACGACGGCGCCAAGGGGGCGCCGGTCAAGGCGCTGGTCGACGAATATGGCGCGCCGCGCGCGGCGTTCGTCGACGACCTGCCGCCGCACCACAGCTCGGTCAAGCGCGCCGCGCCGCACGTGTTCCGGCTGCACATGGTCGCCGACCCGCGGCTGCGCGGGCTGATCCCGGCGGCGATCGACGCCGACGCGCGGATCGACGACTGGCCGGCGGCGCTCGCCCGGCTGCAAACCGCCCTGGAGGTCTGACATGACGCCCGAACAGCGCCTCGCCGAACTCGGCATCGCCCTGCCCCACGCCGCCGCCGCGGCGGCGAACTATGTGCCCGGCATCGTCCACGGCGGACTGCTCTACATCTCCGGGCAGCTGCCGTTCGCCGCCGACGGCCAGCTCGTCCGCGGCCGGCTCGGCGACGACGTGACGACCAAGGAGGGCGCGGCGGCGGCGGCGCGCTGCGCGGTCGGGCTGATCGCGCAGATGGCGGCGGCGCTCGGCAGCCTCGACCGCGTCGAGCGCGTGCTCAAGCTCGGCGTGTTCGTCGCCTGCACCCCCGACTTCACCGACCAGCCCAAGGTCGGCAACGGCGCGTCGGACCTGCTGGTCGCGGTGTTCGGCGAGATCGGTCGCCACGCGCGCAGCGCGGTCGGGGTCGCCGCGCTGCCGCTCGGCGTCGCGGTCGAGATCGACGCCATCGTCGCGGTCCGCAGCTAGCGTCTGGGCTTTGCCGCCGGCGGCGCTAGGATCGCGGCATGATCGGCGACATCACCGCGCGTATCGTCCACCGCGTCGGCGACATCCCCGCCGCCGACTGGGACGCGTGCGCCGGTGCCGGCAACCCGTTCCTCGCCCACGCCTTCTTCGCCGCGCTCGAGGAGTCGGGCAGCGCCGCCGCCAAGACCGGCTGGCAGCCGGTCCATCTCGCGGTCGACGACGCCGCCGGGCGCGTCGCCGCGATCATGCCCGCCTATCTGAAGTCGCACAGCCAGGGCGAATATGTCTTCGACCACAATTGGGCCGATGCCTGGGCGCGGTCGGGCGGACGCTATTATCCGAAGCTGCAGAGCTGCGTGCCGTTCACCCCCGCCACCGGGCAGCGGCTGCTGCTGCGCGACCCCGCGCTCGGCCCGGCGCTGCTCGGCGCGGCCGAGGCGCTGACGGTGCAGAACGCGCTGTCGTCGGCGCACGCGACCTTCATCGTGCCCGAGCAGGTGCCGGTGTTCGAGGCGGCCGACTGGCTGGTCCGCATCGACCAGCAGTTCCACTGGGTCAACGACGGCTATGCCGGCTTTGACGATTTCCTCGCCGCGCTGTCGTCGCGCAAGCGCAAGGCGATCCGCAAGGAGCGCGAGGGCGCGCTGGCGGGCGGCGTCACCGTCGAGCTGCTCACCGGCGCGGCGATCGGCGAGGAGCATTGGGACGCGTTCTGGCGCTTCTACCAGGACACCGGCCACCGCAAATGGGGCCGGCCGTACCTGACGCGGCGCTTCTTCAGCCTGCTCGGCGAAACGATGGCCGACCGCGTCCTGCTGGCGGTGGCGCGGCGCGGACCGCGGATCATCGCCGGCGCGCTCAACCTGATCGGCGACGACTGCCTCTACGGCCGCTACTGGGGATGCAGCGAGGACGTGCCGTTCCTCCACTTCGAGCTCTGTTACTATCAGGCGATTGACTGGGCGATCGCCCATGGCAAGGCGCGCGTCGAGGCGGGGGCGCAGGGGTCGCACAAGCTCGCGCGCGGCTACCGCCCGACGCCGACCTATTCGGCGCACTTCATCCCCGATCCGGGGTTCCGGCGGGCGGTGGCGGCGTATCTCGCCGCCGAACGCGCCGCGGTGGTCGAGGGCATCGCCGAACTCGACGAGGAAGGCCCGTTCCGGAAATCGGAATAACCCTCTCCCACTTGGGGAGAGGGAGGGGCCCGCGCCGTCTTCGGCGCGGGAGGGTGAGGGTCCTTCGCCGTCCGGTCGGGAAGCCGCGGTTCACCCTCACCCGCCGCGCTGGCGCGCGAGTCGCCTCTCCCCTCGAGGGAGAGGAGGAGGTCGCGCGGGCCTCTCCCCCTCGAGAGAGAGAAAGGGGTGGTGTTTGACTTGGACGCTTCGGTGCGGGAAACACCCGCGGGGCGCAGGAATACGGGCATGACGCAGCAGGCACATCTGATCGTGCTCGGCAACGAGAAGGGCGGGTCGGGCAAGTCGACGACCGCGGTGCATATCGCCGTCGCGCTGGCGCATGCCGGCGCGCGCGTCGGCGTCGTCGACCTCGATTCGCGCCAGCGGACGGTCGCGCGCTATCTCGAGAACCGCGCCGCCTTCGCCCGCAAGCGCGACATCGACCTCGTCCAGCCGGCGGTGGCGGTGATCGCCGACCGCGACGAGGCGAGCGACCGCGCCGCGCTCGGCGAGCGGCTCGACGAATGGGCGGGGCTCGACTTCGTCGTCGTCGACACGCCGGGGCGCGATTCGGCGATGGCGCGCGCCGCGCTCGCCCGCGCCGACACGCTGGTGACGCCGATGAACGACAGTTTCGTCGACTTCGACCTGATCGGCCAGGTCGATCCCGAGACGTACAAGGTCAGGAAGCCGAGCTTCTATTCGGAGATGGTGTGGGACGCGCGCAAGGCCCGCGGCCGGGTCGACGGCGGCACGGTCGACTGGGTCGTGCTGCGGAACCGGCTGTCGAGCCTCGAGGCGCGCAACATGAAGCGCGTCGCGGGGGCGCTCGCCGAACTGGCCAAGCGCGTCGGTTTCCGCGTCGTGCCGGGCCTGTCCGAGCGCGTTATCTTCCGCGAGCTGTTTCCGCGCGGGCTGACGCTGCTCGACGTCGCCGCGCTCGAGGATTTCAGCCTGAGCCACGTCACCGCCCGCAGTGAGCTCAGGGCGATGATCGCCGGGCTCAACCTGCCGATCGCGGTGCCGGTGGCGGAGCCGGTCGCGGCGTGATCCTCGGCCTGCTCCTCGCCGCCGGCCTCGCCTGGTGGCTCCACCGCGAAGGCGTGCTGGTGCCGGCGCTGCGCCGCTGGGGGCTGGCGGCGGTGCTCGCGCTCGCCGCGGCGCGCCTGCTCGAAG
>CAXUEV010000218.1:0-3538 GCA_964250105.1 uncultured Sphingomonadaceae bacterium | reverse complement strand
GTCCGAAACGGTACCACTCAGTTGCTGGAGATCATCGAAATGTTCGCTATCGCACCAAATCAACGATCAATGCTGGCTCAGCGCGGCGCGATGACCATCAGCATCTGGCGGCCTTCCATCTTCGGCAGCTGCTCGACCTTGGCATAGTCGACCGCATCGTCGCGGACGCGCTCGAGCAGGCGCAGGCCGAGCTCGCCGTGGCTGAGCTCGCGGCCGCGGAAGCGCAGCGTCAGCTTGACCTTGTCGCCCTCCTCGATGAAGCGCTGAACCGCCTTCATCTTCGTGTCGTAATCATGGTCGTCGATATTCGGACGCATCTTTATCTCTTTGATTTCCTGCGTCTTCTGGTTCTTGCGCGCGGCCGCGGCCTTCTTCTGCGCCTCGTATTTGAACTTGCCGACGTCGAGGATCTTGCACACCGGCGGATCGGCCCCGGGCGACACCTCGACGAGGTTGAGGCCGACCTCGTGCGCGGTGGCGATCGCTTCCTTGGTGTAGAGGACACCGAGATTCTCGCCGTCCTGGTCGATCACGCGGACCTTGGGCACGGTGATGAATTCGTCGTAGCGCGGGCCGTTCATCGGCACCGGGGCATTCTGCGGACGGCGGGTCAAAGGCGGTGGTATGGCGTGGTCTCCTGGAGTCAAATCGACGATAGAATAATGTAACGCCTTTTGGAGGATTCCGAAAGGTCGCCGCCGCGGCTATTCACCGGGGACTTCAAGCGGCTGCGCGCCTCCCTACATTGAGGACGACCACCCCTCCGATCAGGCAAGATCCGCAATGGCAGAATTTCCCGACTGGCACGGCACGACGATCGTGTCGGTGCGCAAAGGCGGCCGCGTCGTCGTCGCCGGCGACGGCCAGGTCACCGCCGGGCAGACGGTGATGAAGGCGAACGCGAAGAAGGTCCGCCGCCTCGGTGCCGACGGCGCGGTCATCGCCGGGTTCGCCGGCGCCACCGCCGACGCCTTCACCCTGTTCGAGCGCCTCGAGGCCAAGCTCGAGCGCTTCCCCGGCCAGCTGACCCGCGCCGCGGTCGAGCTCGCCAAGGACTGGCGGACCGACCGCTACCTGCGGCGGCTCGAGGCGATGATGATCGTCGCCGACAAGGACGTGACGCTGATCCTGACGGGCACCGGCGACGTCCTCGAGCCGACCCACGGCGTCGCCGCGATCGGCTCGGGCGGCAACTATGCGCTCGCCGCCGCCCGCGCGCTCGCCGAGGGCGACCACGATGCCGAGGCGATCGCCCGCACCGCGATGCGGATCGCCGCCGAGGTCTGCGTCTACACCAACGACAACGTCACCCTGGAGGCGATCGGATGAACGTGACCATGCCCATCGACGTGCCGGCCGGCTTCGACGCGCTGACCCCGGCGAACGTCGTCGCCGCGCTCGACCGCTATATCGTCGGCCAGCGCGACGCCAAGCGCGCGGTCGCCGTCGCGCTGCGCAACCGTTGGCGGCGGCAGCGCCTCGGCGACGACCTGCGCGACGAGGTCTCCCCCAAGAACATCCTGATGATCGGCCCGACCGGCTGCGGCAAGACCGAGATCAGCCGCCGGCTGGCCAAGCTCGCCGACGCGCCGTTCCTCAAGATCGAGGCGACCAAGTTCACCGAGGTCGGCTATGTCGGCCGCGACGTCGATTCGATCGTCCGCGACCTCGTCGAGGAATCGATCCGCCTCGTCCGCGAAACCCGCCGCGCCGGCGTCCGCGAGAAGGCCGAGGCCGCCGCCGAAGGCCGCCTGCTCGACGTGCTCGTCGGCAAGGACGCGAGCGAGGCGACGCGGCTGGCGTTCAGGCAGCGCTTCTACAACGGCGACCTCAAGGGCCGCGAGATCGAGATCGAAGTCGACGATTCGGCCGGGCCGTCGTTCGAGCTGCCGGGCATGCAGCCGGGGCAGGTCGGCATGATCAACCTCGGCGACATGCTCGGCAAGGCGATGGGCAACCGCACCAAACGCCGCAAGATGTCGGTCGAGGCGGCGTGGGACGTGCTCGTCGCCGAGGAGAGCGACAAGCGGCTCGACGGCGACGACATCAACCGCGAGGCGGTGCGCTCGGCCGAGCAGAACGGCATCGTCTTCCTCGACGAGATCGACAAGATCGCCGTGTCCGACGTCCGCGGCGGCTCGGTCAGCCGCGAGGGCGTCCAGCGCGACCTGCTGCCGCTGATCGAGGGGACGACGGTCGCGACCAAGTACGGCCCGGTCAAGACCGACCATATCCTGTTCATCGCCTCGGGCGCGTTCCACACCTCGAAGCCGTCCGACCTGCTGCCCGAGCTCCAGGGCCGGCTGCCGATCCGGGTCGAGCTCAAGGGCCTGACCAAGGCCGATTTCGTCCGCATCCTGACCGAGACCGAGGCGTCGCTGATCCGCCAGTATACCGCGCTGCTGGCGACCGAGGGCGTCGCGCTCGACTTCACCGCCGACGGCATCGAGGCGATCGCCGGCACCGCCGCGCAGGTCAACGACGCGGTCGAGAACATCGGCGCGCGGCGGCTGCAGACGATCTGCGAGAAGCTGCTCGAATCGGTCAGCTTCGACGCCAGCGAGCGCAGCGGCGACACGGTGACGGTCGACGCCCCCTATGTCGAACGCGAGCTCGGCGACATCGCCCGCAACACCGACCTGTCGAAGTTCATCCTCTAGCCGGGTGGCGGTCGCCGACGCGCGCCCGTGACCGGGATCGTCCTCGCCGTCGCCGCCGGCTGGCACCTCGCCACGCGCGAGCTGCTCGGGATCGCCGCGTTCGGGATCGCCGCCTCGACCCTCGACGACGCGGTCGTCGACGCGATCTGGTTCGGCCGCGGCGCGTGGCGGCACGGCATCGTCTACCGCCGCCACCGCCGGACCGCGGCCGCCGACCTGCCGCCCGGCGGCGCCGGGGCGATGGCGATCATCGTGCCGGCGTGGGACGAGGCGGCGGTGATCGGGGCGATGCTGCGCGACCTGACCGCGCGGCTCGACTATCCGTGCTACCGCGTCTTCGTCGGCGTCTATCCGAACGACCCGGCGACGGCGGCCGCGGTCGCCGCCGTCGGCGACGCGCGGGTGACGACGGTCACCTGCGCGCGCGCCGGCCCGACGACCAAGGCCGACTGCCTCAACCATCTGTGGCGCGCGGTCGTCGCCCACGAGGCGGCGGCGGGGATGCGCTTCAAGGCGGTCGTGCTGCACGACGCCGAGGACGTCGTCGACATGCGCGAGCTCGCCGTGTTCGATCACCTGATCCCGCGGCTGGCGATGGTCCAGCTGCCGGTGACGCCGCTCGTCGACCGCGGCTCGCGCTGGGTCAGCGGCCATTATCTCGACGAGTTCGCCGAGGCGCACGGCAAGGACGTCGTCGTCCGCGAGGCGATCGGCGCCGCCGTGCCGAGCGCCGGCGTCGCCTGCGCGATCGAACGCGACATGCTCGGCGCGATCGCCGGCGCGGCCGGGGCGCCGTTCGACCCCGACTGCATGACCGAGGACTACGAGCTCGGCATCAAGGTCGCCGCCCGCGGCGGCCGCGGCGCGCTGGTCCGCAT
>CAXUEV010000217.1:0-3545 GCA_964250105.1 uncultured Sphingomonadaceae bacterium | reverse complement strand
TTCATAATGAACAGAATATGATAGTCGAAGACGGGCGAAACGGCTTCGCGGCGGGTGTAAAGAAAACCGACACTATTACTGCGCTGTAACATTGTCGCGACGGCGGCGGCGGCGTCGGCCGGTCGCCCCTGATCCTCCCCCGCGAGGGGGAGGGGACCATCGCTCTTCCGCGATGGTGGAGGGGCGTCGCGACTGGGAGCAAGCCTCGTGCCCGGTCACGGCGCCCCTCCACCACGCCAAGAGGCGCGGTCCCCCTCCCCGCGGGCGGGGAGGATCGGAGTTCGTGCCCGGTCACGGCGCCCCTCCACCATGTAAGGACATGGTCCCCCTCCCCCTGGCGGGGGGAGGATCGGAATCCGGTTGACGACGGTGCGCCGGGAACCTTCGTCGGCGTGGTGCGCTGCGGTGACTGATCCTCGGGATGCCGCGTCGCATGATCCTTGCCGCCGATGCCACCGAGACGATCCTCGTCGTCGAGGACGAGGTGCTGATCGGCCTCGCCATCGCCGATCACCTGCGCGACTGCGGCTACCGCGTGCTCGAGGCAGGGACGGTCGACGAGGCGATCGCGGTGATGAAGGACGCGTCCGCCAAAGACACCCCGGTCGACATCGTCTTCAGCGACGTGCAGATGCCCGGCGGCAAGGACGGGACGGTGCTGGCGCAGTGGGTCCGCGCCAATTTCCCCAGGGTCAGGGTGATATTGACGTCGGGCGGGGTCGAGGCGGCCGACATCGCCGGGGAGCTGTGCGCCGACAATCCGCTGATCGGCAAGCCGTACCAGCCCGAAACCGTGGTGCGGCGCATCCGCCGGCTCCTCGACGGCGGCCGCGACGTGCCGGCGGAGTAGACGCGCCGTTTTCGCCGATCGCGCGTTCAGGCGCGACTTACACGGGAGAGACGACGATGAAGCTGTTCTATTCGCCGGGCGCGTGCAGCCTCGCGGCGCATATCGCACTGCACGAGGCGGGGCTCAGGTTCGAGCACGAGCGGGTCGACCTCAAGGCCAAGACGACCGAGTCGGGGACCGATTTCACGACGATCAACCCCAAGGGCTATGTGCCGGCGCTGGTGCTCGACGACGGCGCGACGCTGTCGGAGAATGTCGCCGTCCTCGACTGGATCGCGGGGCAGGCGGCGGGGTTGGCGCCGGCGGGCACGCTCGGGCGGACGCGGCTGGTCGAGGCGCTCGCCTATATCTCGACCGAGGTGCACAAGAGCTTCAAGCCGTTCTTCATGGGCGGCAGCGACGACGAGAAGGCGAAGGCGGGCGCGGCGATCGGCAAGCGGCTCCAGTATCTCGCCGACACGCTGGCGGGCGACTATCTGTTCGGCGACGAGCCGGGGGTGGCCGACTTCTACCTGTTCGTCACGCTGCTCTGGGCCGACCGCACCGGCCTGCCGCTCGCGCCGCCGCTCGCCGCGCTGCGCGACCGCCTGCTGGAGCGGCCGGCGGTGCGCACGGCGATGACGCACGAAGGGCTGGTCTGACGCCAATCGGGCGGTGACAAGCGCGTCGCCGTTCCGTATATGTTCGAACGATGCCGTCCGCCCCCGTCATGATCGCCGAGCCGCCGTACATGGACGGGCTCAACCCGGCGCAGCGCGAGGCCGTGCTGACGACCGAAGGGCCGGTGCTGCTGCTGGCGGGGGCGGGGACAGGGAAGACGCGGGCGCTGACCAGCCGGCTCGCGCATATCGTCCATACGCGGCGGGCGTGGCCGTCGGAGATCCTCGCGGTCACCTTCACCAACAAGGCGGCGCGCGAAATGCAGCACCGCATGGGGCTGCTGCTCGGCGGGTCGGCGGAAGGCATGCCTTTCCTCGGCACCTTCCATTCGGTCGCGGCGCGGATGCTGCGGCGGCACGCGGGGCTGGCGGGGCTCGAAAGCAATTTCTCGATCCTCGACACCGACGACCAGCTGCGGCTGCTCAAGCAGGTGCTTGTCGAAGCGAACATCGACGAGAAGCGCTGGCCGGCGAAGGGGCTGGCGGGGCTGATCGACCGCTGGAAGAACCGCGGCTGGACCCCCCGCCAAGTGCCGGCGAGCGAGGAGAGCGGCTACGACGGCAAGTCGGTGGCGCTCTATGCGCGCTACCAGGCGCGGCTGGCCGCCTTGAACGCGTGCGACTTCGGCGACCTGCTGCTCCACATGCTGACGATCCTGGGCAGTCACGCCGACGTCCTCGCCGAGTATCAGCGGCGGTTCAAATATGTGCTCGTCGACGAATATCAGGACACCAATGTCGGCCAGTATCTGTGGCTGCGGCTGCTGGCGCAGGAACGACGCAACATCTGCTGCGTCGGCGACGACGACCAGTCGATCTATTCGTGGCGCGGCGCCGAGGTCGCCAACATCCTGCGCTTCGAGCACGACTTCCCCGGCGCGACGGTCATCCGCCTCGAACAGAATTACCGCTCGACGCCGCATATCCTCGGGGCGGCGGGCGGGCTGATCGCCAAGAACGCCGGGCGGCTCGGCAAGACGCTGTGGACCGAGCGCAACTCGGGCGACCGCGTCAAGGTCGTCGGCGTATGGGACGGGCCGGAGGAGGCGCGGCTGACCGGCGAGGCGATCGAGCGGCTGCAGCGCGAGGGCGCGTCTCTGAACGACATGGCGATCCTGGTGCGCGCGCAGTTCCAGACGCGCGAGTTCGAGGACCGCTTCATCACCATCGGCCTGCCGTACAAGATCGTCGGCGGCTTCCGCTTCTACGAGCGCGCCGAGATCCGCGACGCGATCGCCTATCTGCGCGTCGTCGTCCAGCCGGCCGACGGGCTGGCGTTCGAGCGGATCGTCAACACGCCCAAGCGCGGGCTCGGCGACAAGGCGCTGCAGGCGCTCCACGCCCATGCCCGCGCGAGCGACCGGCCGCTGTCGTCGGCGGCGGCGGCGCTGATCGAGACCGACGAGCTGACGCCGGCGGCGCGGAGCTCGCTCGC
This sequence comes from uncultured Sphingomonadaceae bacterium, assembly GCA_964250105.1. Taxonomy (GTDB): domain Bacteria; phylum Pseudomonadota; class Alphaproteobacteria; order Sphingomonadales; family Sphingomonadaceae; genus Polymorphobacter_B. The sequence continues at coordinate 601 of CAXUEV010000217.1, read as the reverse complement.
CGGCCTGATGGCCGATCTCGCGCGCTGGCGCGGGCAGGTCGACGCGCTGCGCCACCCCGAGCTGGCGCGGATCATCCTCGAGGAATCGAGCTATGTCGCGATGTACCAGGCGCAGCGGACGACCGAGGCCGACGGCCGGCTCGAGAATCTGATCGAGCTGACGCGGGCGATGGAGGAGTTCGAGTCGATGACCGCCTTCCTCGAGCATGTCAGCCTGGTGATGGAGAACGAGCAGGCCGACCACGAGGAGCGGGTGACGATCATGACGCTGCACGCGGCGAAGGGGCTCGAGTTCGACCATGTCTATCTCGTCGGCTGGGAGGAGGGGGTGTTCCCGTCGCAGCGCGCGTTGGACGAGGGCGGCAACGCCAGCCTCGAGGAGGAGCGGCGGCTCGCCTATGTCGGCATCACCCGCGCCAAGCGCGCGGCGACGATCAGCCATGCCGCCAACCGCCGTATCTACGGCCAGTGGACGTCGAGCATCCCGTCGCGCTTCGTCGGCGACCTGCCGCACGACCATATCGACGTGACGTCGACGATGAGCGGCGGCCCGAGCCTGTGGCGCGCCGCGCTCGCCGGCGGCGACCCGTTCGCCGACGTC
>CAXUEV010000216.1:0-3547 GCA_964250105.1 uncultured Sphingomonadaceae bacterium | reverse complement strand
CACGCTGGCCGGCATCGCGGTCAGCGTCGCGCGCGACTCGGCGGCGGGCCGCTGGCGCTTCGCCGTCGCCCGGCCGCGCCGTTAACCCTCTTTGTACGGTGCCGTTGCGGCGTATCGGCCCGATTTCGCGTCGGACGATTGCACGCCTGCGTAACTTGCCTATCTTGGACGTTCAGCCGTTCATCCGAAAGTCCCCGTGCCATGGCCGATCCGAAGCGCCCGCCGAACCCCTGGATCAAGAGCCTCGGGCTGTGGGTCGTCATCCTGCTGGTGCTCGCGGTCGTCGTCACGCTCGTCCAGGGGCCGTCGACCAACACCGCCGCCGGCGCGCTCGGCTATTCCGATTTCCTGACCAAGGTCGACGAGGGCGCGGTCAAGTCGGTCGAGATCCGCGGCGCCGAGATCGTCGGCAAGCTGACCAGCGACGAGGACTTCCGCACCTACAACCCGGGCGACGCGCAGCTCGTCCAGCACCTGCGCGACAAGAACGTCCGCTTCGACGCCAAGCCCGAGGAGGGCCGCTCGCTGCTCGGCCAGCTGTTCGTGACGATGCTGCCCTTCGTCCTGATGATCGGCGTGTGGATGCTGTTCATGCGCCACATGCAGAACGGCGCCGGCAAGGGCGCGATGGGCTTCGGCAAGTCGCGCGCCAAGCTGCTCCAGCAGAAGGAGGGCCGCGTCACCTTCGACGACGTCGCCGGCATCGACGAGGCGCGCGAGGAGCTGCAGGAGATCGTCGAGTTCCTGAAAGACCCGTCGAAGTTCAACCGCCTCGGCGGCAAGATCCCCAAGGGCGCGCTGCTCGTCGGCCCCCCGGGCACCGGCAAGACTTTGCTCGCCCGCGCCATCGCCGGCGAGGCCAACGTGCCGTTCTTCAACATCTCGGGCTCGGACTTCGTCGAGATGTTCGTCGGCGTCGGCGCGAGCCGCGTCCGCGACATGTTCGAGCAGGGCAAGAAGTCGGCGCCGTGCATCATCTTCATCGACGAGATCGATGCCGTCGGCCGCTCGCGCGGCGCCGGCCTCGGCGGCGGCAACGACGAGCGCGAGCAGACGCTCAACCAGCTGCTCGTCGAGATGGACGGCTTCGACGGCAACGAGGGGATCATCATCGTCGCCGCGACCAATCGCCCCGACGTGCTCGATCCGGCGCTGCTGCGGCCGGGCCGCTTCGACCGCCAGGTCATCGTCGGCCGCCCTGACATCGAGGGCCGCGAGAAGATCCTCGCCGTCCACATGAAGAAGGTGCCGCTCGCCCCCGACGTCAATCCGCGGACGATCGCCCGCGGCACCCCCGGCTTCTCGGGCGCCGACCTCGCCAACCTCGTCAACGAGGCGGCGCTGCTCGCCGCGCGCCGCGGCAAGCGGCTGGTGGCGATGGCCGAGTTCGAGGACGCCAAGGACAAGGTGATGATGGGCGCCGAGCGCCGCTCGATGGTCATGACCGACGACGAGAAGAAGATGACCGCCTATCACGAGGCCGGCCATGCGGTGGTGTCGATGCACGAGGCGGCGTCGGACCCGATCCACAAGGCGACGATCATCCCGCGCGGCCGTGCGCTCGGCATGGTCATGCGGCTGCCCGAGCGCGACTCGTACAGCTATCATCGCGACAAGATGTTCGCCAACCTCAGCGTGTCGATGGGCGGCCGCGTCGCCGAGGAGCTGATCTTCGGCCACGACAAGGTGTCGAGCGGCGCGTCGTCGGACATCAGCTATGCCACCGACCTCGCCAAGAACATGGTCACCCAGTGGGGCATGTCGGACAAGCTCGGCCCGCTCAAGTACGGCGACAACCAGGAGGAGGTGTTCCTCGGCCATTCGGTGACGCGCACGCAGAACGTGTCCGAGGAGACCGCGCGGCTGATCGACGCCGAGGTCAAGTCGATCGTCACCCACGGCTATGACCGGGCGAAGCAGTTGCTGTCGGACAATATCGACCAGCTCCACGCGCTCGCCGGGGCGCTGATCGAGCTCGAGACGCTGTCGGGCGACGAGATCAAGCGCATCCTCGCCGGCGAGCGGATCGACCGCCACGACGAGCGCTCGTCGACGCCGCTGCCCGCCTCGACCGGCCTGTCGGCGATCCCCAAGACCGGCCGCCGCGGCGGCTTCGGCGAACCCGCGCCGCAGCTCTAAAAGGCGATCGAGCGCAGGATGACCTGCGCTTGATCCGTCGCTCCGTCATTCCGGCGGAAAAGGGGACCCATCACTCGCAGACGTCGAGAGATGAGTCCCCGCTCTCGCGGGGATGACAGAAAGTGAAATACGGGTTCACCCTCGCCGGCAAGTGATCAGGCGCGGCAATACCGGACATGAGAACCACTCGTTATTCCTGAACGCGGCACCCGCCTAGACGCGGGTCGACGATCGAGGGAAATCGAGATGGCCGACCGGCTGGAGTGGCGGCAGCCCCGCGGCGTGCGGGCGTGACGCGCGTCGATCGCGCATGCGACGTGCTGGTCGTCGGCGGGGGGATGGCGGCGGCGTGGGCGGCGATCTCGGCCGCACGCGACGGCGCCGACGTCGTGCTCGTCGACAAGGGCTTCGTCGGCACGAGCGGGGTGACGGCGACCGGCGGCCCCAACCACTGGTGGGTGCCGCCCGATCCCGGCGAGCGCGAGGCGGCGATCGAAGAACGGCACGCACGGAGCTTCGGCCTCGCCGACACGGCGTGGATGGCGCGGATCATCGACGCGACGTGGCGGACGCTGCCCCAGCTCGCCGCCTATTACCCGTTCGCCGGCGACGGTCGCGGCGGCACCTATTATTCGGGCCTGCGCGGCCCCGAATATATGCGGGCGCTGCGCCGCTTCGCCCATGACGGCGGCGTCCGCATCCTCGACCATCATCCCGCGCTCGAGCTGCTGGTCCACGCCGACGGCGCGGTGGCGGGGGCGGCCGGCTATGCCCGGATCGAGCGCCGGCCGTGGACCGTCCGTGCCGGTGCGGTCGTCCTCGCCACCGGCGGCTGCGCCTTCCGTTCGGGCCTGATCGGCAGCCACGGCAATACCGGCGACGGCTATCTGATGGCGGCCGAGGCGGGCGCCGAGCTGTCGGGCATGGAGTTTAGCACGGCCTATTCGCTGTCGCCTGCGTGGAACTCGACCCGCACATTGCCGTATCCGTCGGCGCGTTTCTTCGATGCCGACGGCGACGAGTTCGACATCCCGCCGGCGCGGCCCGAGGCGGCGCAGCTCAGGGCGCTGGCCGCGGCGATGCTGGCGGGCCCGGTCTTCGCCGATCTCGGCGACGCGCCGCCGCTGCTCAGGCAGATCCTGCGGCGCATCCAGCCGGCCTCGCCGACCCCTTTCGAGCGCAAGGGCGTCCGCATCTTCGACGACCGCTTCGAGGTCAAGCTGTTCGGCGAGGGCACGATCCGCGGCACGGGCGGCCTGCGGATCGTCGACGACGGCTGCCGGACGAGCGTGCCGGGGCTCTATGCCGCCGGCGACGCCGCGACGCGCGAACTGGTCGCGGGCGCGACGAGCGGCGGCGGCGCGCAGAACTCCGCCTGGGCGCTGACCTCGGGCCTCGTCGCCGGGGC
>CAXUEV010000215.1:0-3563 GCA_964250105.1 uncultured Sphingomonadaceae bacterium | reverse complement strand
CCCAGTAACACGGCACGACATCCGGCGGGCGGCGGCGGCGCGACCGCCGCCACCCGCCGCCCAACCCCGACTACCCGAGGGCCAGGCACATGGCGCTACTCAGTTTCGAGCGTAAATATCGGGTGCGGGGCGGCACGCTGATCGGCGGCGACCTGTTCGACTTCTGGGTCGGGCCGTTCTTCGTCGGTTTCTTCGGGGTGACGACGGTCTTCTTCTCGATCCTCGGCACCGCGCTGATCTTCTACGGCGCGGCGATCGGCGGCACGTGGAACCCGTGGCTGATCAACATCGCGCCGCCCGACCTCAGCTACGGTCTGGCGCTGGCGCCGCTGCGCGACGGCGGCATCTGGCAGATCGTCACCGTCTGCGCGGTCGGCGCGTTCGTCTCCTGGGCGCTGCGCGAGGTCGAGATCTGCCGCAAGCTCGGGATCGGCTATCACGTGCCGTTCGCCTTCGGCGTGGCGATCTTCGCCTATGTCAGTCTCGAGGTGATCCGCCCGCTACTTTTGGGCGCATGGGGCCACGGCTTTCCTTACGGTATCTTCAGCCATCTCGATTGGGTGTCGAACACCGGCTATCAATATCTCCACTTCCACTACAACCCGGCGCACATGCTGGCGGTGAGCTTCTTCTTCACGACGACGCTGGCGCTGTCGCTCCACGGCGCGCTGATCCTGTCGTCGGTCAATCCCGGCACCGGCAAGGTGGTCAAGACGCCCGAGTACGAGGACACGTTCTTCCGCGACTTCATCGGCTATTCGGTCGGCACGCTCGGCATCCACCGGCTCGGCCTGTTCCTCGCGCTGTCGGCGGGCTTCTGGAGCGCGATCTGCATCATCATCAGCGGCCCGTTCTGGTCGCGCGGCTGGCCCGAGTGGTGGACCTGGTGGCTCGACCTGCCGATCTGGCGCCAATAAAACGGTCTGAGGGGTAAGGACAACGTCATGGGCTACCAGAATATCTTCACCCAGATCCAGGTCCGCGCGCCGGTCGAGCTGGGGGTGCCGCTGCCCGCGGGCGACTGGGAGCGCGACGGCAAGCCCGGCTTCTCGACGCTGATGGGGCGCTTCGGCGCGGCGCAGATCGGGCCGATCTATCTCGGCCGGCTGGGGCTCGCGTCGCTGATCTTCGGCTTTCTCGCGTTCGAGATCATCGGCCTCAACATGTGGGCCTCGGTCAACTGGGATCCGGTCCAGTTCGTCCGCCAGCTGCCGTGGCTCGCGCTCGAGCCGCCGTCGCCGAAGTACGGGCTGCAGATCCTGCCGCCGCTCGCCGAGGGCGGCTGGTGGCTGATCGCCGGCTTCTGCCTGACGGTGTCGATCCTGCTGTGGTGGGCGCGGACCTTCGTCCGGGCGAAGCGCCTCGGGCTCGGCACGCACGTCGCCTGGGCGTTCGCCAGCGCGATCTTCCTGTATCTCGTGCTCGGCTTCATCCGGCCGGTGCTGATCGGCAGCTGGAGCGAGGCGGTGCCGTTCGGCATCTTCCCGCACCTCGACTGGACCGCCGCCTTTTCGATCCGCTACGGCAACCTCTTCTACAATCCGTTCCACTGCCTCTCGATCGTCTTCCTCTACGGCTCGACGCTGTTGTTCGCGATGCACGGCGCGACGATCCTCGCGGTCGGCCGCTACGGCGGCGAGCGCGAGCTCGAGCAGATCACCGACCGCGGCACCGCCGCCGAGCGTGCCGGGCTGTTCTGGCGCTGGACGATGGGCTTCAACGCGACGTACGAATCGGTCCACCGCTGGGCGTGGTGGTTCGCGGTGCTGACGACGCTGACCGGCGGCATCGGCATCCTGTTGACCGGCACCGTCGTCGACAACTGGTTCCTGTGGGCGCAGCAGCACGGCTACGCGCCGGTCTATCCGACCACGGGCGTCGTCGATCCGGCGACCCTGCCGGGGGCGCCGCGATGACCGGGGCCGTCCTCCGCACCGGCCTCGTCGCCGGCACCGTCGCGCTGCTCGCCGGGTGCGGCGAGGTCCCGCCGATGAAGACCGCGCAGATCGGCTATCGCGGCACCGGCTCGGCGCAGATCGAGAACCCGCGGCTGACGGCGCCGCTGCGCGCGGCGAACGTCATCCCGCCGACGCCGTACGCGCTCGACCCCGACACCGGCGGCGAGCGCGCGTCGCAGGCGTACCAGAACGTCCAGGTGCTCGGCGACCTCAGCACCGATTCGTTCAACCATCTGATGGCGTCGATCACGCAGTGGGTGGCGCCGCCCGAGCAGGGCTGCAACTACTGCCACAACCCCGAGAACATGGCGTCGGACGCGGTCTACACCAAGGTCGTCGCGCGCAAGATGATCCAGATGACGCGCAACCTCAACGTCAACTGGACGAGCCACGTCCAGCAGACCGGCGTCACCTGCTACACCTGCCACCGCGGCAACGCCGTGCCCAAATATGTGTGGAACGAGGATCCGGCGACGCAGAACGCGGGCATGCTGCGCCGCAACACCCACGGCCAGAACCGCGCCGGCCAGGAATCGGTGCGCTTCGCCTCGCTGCCGTACGACGCCTTCACCCCGTTCCTGCTCAAGGCCTATCCGATCCGCGTCCAGTCGCGCGTCGCCGACGGCGGCCCCGGAAGCCCGATCAAGGGCACCGAGGCGACCTACGGCCTGATGATGCACATGTCGGGCTCGCTCGGCGTCAACTGCAGCTATTGCCACAACAGCCGGGCATGGTCCGACTGGTCGCAGAGCCGGCCGCAGCGCGTGACGGCGTGGTACGGCATCCGCATGGTCCGCAACGTCAACAACCAGTATATCAACACCGTCGCCTGGGCGATGCCGGCCAACCGCAAGGGACCGCTCGGCGATCCGTACAAGGTCAACTGCAACACCTGCCACCAGGGGGTGGCCAAGCCGCTCTACGGCGTCAGCATGCGCGCCGAGCACCCGCAGCTGTGGGGCCCGGTTGCGCGCAACGTCGCCGGCCAGGCGACGCCGGGCGTGCCGGGGATCGCGGTGCAGCCGCCGGGGCCGGTGCTCGTGCCGGCGCGGCCGCTGACGGCGCCGACGCCGACCGCCGAAGTGGTGGTGCCGCGCAGCGCGGGCTGAAGGCCTCCACCCTCTCTCCTTGAGGGAGAGGGTGGAAGGGCGATTCTACTGAAATTGCGACAGGTTTGATCGGCTGCGCTCGGCCGGCAATTGTTCCACGTGGAACATTGTCCTACAGGCGCGCGCCAAGTCGTTGATAAATCGCGCGTGAGTTCGGGGCGGCAGCGGCGCGGGGGGTGCTGGCCGGTTCCTGCGGCGATGTCCTGCGCGCAACTCCCGCGGCACGAGCCGCGGGACGGACCCGGCGCGGGCGCGCGCATTGCGTCGAGGTGTCCGAGGATTCCCGGTCCCGCCGTTCGAGACCGGTCGTACGGATGATGGCCGGCGAACGGCGGGCACGCATGCTCGGTCGGCTCGCGGCCGCCGAGAACACCGGCACGATGACGGCGCTCCTCAGCCGGATGTGCGCCGAGCTGACGCAGCTCGGCGCCGAGATCATGCTCGGCTTCGACGGCGACCTGCACGGCTCGCTGTGCAGCAGCGACGAGATCAGCGG
>CAXUEV010000214.1:0-3572 GCA_964250105.1 uncultured Sphingomonadaceae bacterium | reverse complement strand
GCGCACGCGCTCGCCGGCCAGCGCCACGTCGTCGACGTCCGCACCCTCGGCCTGATCGCCGGCATCGAGCTCGCCCCCCGCGACGGCGCCCCCGGCGCCCGCGCCACCGAGCTGTTCCACCGAGCCTTCGACACCGGGCTGCTCGTCCGCGTCACCGGCGACACCATCGCCCTGTCCCCGCCGCTGATCGTCACCCCCGCCCAGATCGACGAGATCTTCAGCCGCATCGGGGAAATCCTGCAAGACCTCCCCTGATCCTCCCCGTTCCGAGGAGGATCAGGATTCAGGCTTCCGCCAACCCCGCCGCCCGCTATAGTCGCGGCGCCGTCACCGGCGGGGACAAAGGGATCAGGATGAAGGCGACGGTCGAACGCGCGACACTGCTGCGCTGCCTGGCGCACGTGCAATCGGTGGTCGAGCGGCGCAACACCATCCCGATCCTGTCGAACGTCCTGATCGAGGCGCAGGCCGACGGCGGGCTGCGGCTGATGGCGACCGACCTCGACCTGCAGGTGGTCGAGACGATCGCCGCCACCGTCGCCACGCCCGGCGCGACGACGGTCAGCGCGCACACGCTGTTCGACATCGCCCGCAAGCTGCCCGAGGGCGCGCAGGTCGAGCTCGCGGTCGCCGCGGGCAAGATGACGGTGACTGCCGACCGCTACCGCTCGAACCTCGCGACGCTGCCGCGCGACGATTTCCCGGTGATCGCCGAGACCGACCTGCCGACGCTCTTCGCCGTGCCCGCGGCGACGCTGCGCCAGATCATCGACGGCACGCGCTTCGCCATCTCGACCGAGGAGACGCGCTATTATCTGAACGGCATCTTCCTCCACGTCGTCGCCGGGGCCGAGCCCAAGCTGCGCGCGGTCGCGACCGACGGCCACCGCCTCGCGCGCATCGAGCTCGACATGCCCGACGGCGCCGCGGCGATGCCCGACGTCATCGTGCCGCGCAAATGCGTCGCCGAGGTCCGCAAGCTGCTCGACGAGGTCGACGGCGAGGTCGAGGTGTCGCTGTCGGCGACGAAGATCCGCTTCAAGCTGCCGGCCAAGGACGGCAGCAACGCCGCCGTCCTCACCTCGAAGCTGATCGACGGCACCTTCCCCGACTATAGCCGCGTCATCCCGGCGGCGAACGACCGCCTGCTGCGGATCGACCGCAAGAGCCTCGCCGAGGGCGTCGACCGCGTCGCCGCGATCGCCACCACCGAGAAGACGCGCGCGGTCAAGATCGCGCTCGGCCACGACCGCATCACCCTGTCGGTCAGCAGCCCCGAGAACGGCACCGCGTCGGAGGAGGTCCCGGCCGACTATACCTCGCCCGAGTTCGAGGTCGGCTTCAACTACCGCTACCTGCTCGACATCCTCGACCAGGTCGGCACCGACCTCGTCGAGGTCCACCTCGCCGACGCCGCCGCCCCGACGCTGATCCGCGAGAACGACAGCTCGCCCGCGCTCTACGTGCTGATGCCGATGCGGGTGTGACCCGGGGGCGTCCCCGGCCCGAGCCGCGCCGGTCGCAGCCCCGGTCCGGCGCCGTCCCGCGGCGTGTGCCGCACGAGTTGCGCCGCGCGGCCGGCCAGGCTCCTACAGGCCGATTCCACGCGCCTCCAGAAATTGAGCCACGTTGGTTAGCGCCGGGCGCGATGCGCTTTAACCAATACCGCACCTTTCCCGTCATCCCCGCGAACGCGGGCACCCATCTCCCGCAGACGTCCGGTGACGGGTGCAAGCGTCCGCGGGAATGAAGACGAGCCAAGCTCGAGCACCCGGCACGCGACGTTTGCCCGCTTTGACGCGCACCCCCGCCCGCGCTTTCAGTCGCGCATGATCCTCATCCCCGTCCTCGGCGACCAGCTCAGCCCGAACCTCGCCTCGCTCGCCGGCGTCGACCGCGCCGATACGATCGTCCTCATGGCCGAGGTCGTCGCCGAGACGCGCTACGTCAAGCATCACAAGAAGAAGATATCGTTGATCTTTTCGGCGATGCGCCACTTCGCCGAGGCGCTGCGCGACGACGGCTGGACGGTCGACTATGTCCGCCTCGACGCCCCCGGCAACAGCGGCAGCCTGACCGGCGAGGTCGGCCGCGCCGTCACCCGCCACGGCGCGACCGCCATCCGCGTCGTCGAGGCCGGCGAATGGCGCGTCGCGGCGATGCTCGACGGCTGGTCGGCGGCGTTCGGCATCCCCGTCGACATTCTCGCCGACGACCGCTTCCTGTGCAGCCGCAGCGACTTCGGCGAGTGGGCCGGCGCCCGCAAGCGGTTGATAATGGAAGACTTCTACCGCGAGATGCGCAAGCGCACCGGGCTGCTGATGCAGTTCGGCAAGCCCGTCGGCAACCGCTGGAACTTCGACGCCGACAACCGCAAGGTGCCGCCGCGCGGGCTCAACTATCCCGCCCCGCCGCATTTCGCCCCCGACGCGGTCACCACCGAGGTGCTGGCGCTGGTGGCGGCGCGCTGCGGCGATCATTTCGGCGACCTCGAGCCGTTCGGCTTCGCCGTCACCCGCGCCGACGCCCTGATCGCGCTCGATCATTTCGTCCAGGTCGCGCTGCCGCGGTTCGGCGACTACCAGGACGCGATCGTCGAGGGGCAGGCGTTCCTCTACCACGCGGCGCTGTCGCCCTACCTCAACTGCGGCCTGCTCGGCGCGCGCGAGGTCGTCGACGCCGCCGCCCGCGCCTATGCCGAGGGCGCGGTGCCGCTCAACGCCGCCGAGGGCTTCATCCGCCAGATCATCGGCTGGCGCGAATATGTCCGCGGCATCTACTGGCACGCCGGCCCCGACTATGCCGCGTCGAACGCGCTCGGCGCGCACCGCGACCTGCCCGCCTTCTACTGGACCGGCGACACCGCGATGCGCTGCATTTCGCAATCGGTGGAACAGGTTAGGCGCGAGGCGTACAACCACCACATCCAGCGGCTGATGATCCTCGGCAACTTCGCCATGCTCGCCGGCGTCGAGCCGGCGCAGGTCGAGGAATGGTATCTCGTCGTCTATGCCGACGCCTATGAATGGGTCGAGCTGCCCAACGTCCACGGCATGAGCCAGTTCGCCGACGGCGGCCTGCTCGGCTCGAAGCCCTACGCCGGCGGCGGCGCCTATATCAACCGCATGTCGGACCATTGCGGCCGCTGCCGCTACGACGTCAAGGCGAAGACCGGGCCCGGCGCATGCCCGTTCAACGTCTTGTACTGGGATTTCCTCGCCCGCCACCGCGACCTGCTCAAGGACAATTCGCGCCTGTGGCGCGTCTACGACGGCTGGGACCGGCTCGGGCCCGAACGCCAGGCCGCGACCCGCGCCAGCGCCGCCGCGTTCCTCGCGACGCTGCCGCCGGCGGCGCGCGACTGGGCGGTCGCCGGCTGACTTGCTACACGCGAGCGGGATGACCGCGCGCTCGATCTCCCGCCTGACGCTGACCGACTTCCGCTCGTACGCGTCGGCGACGATCGCGCTCGATCCCGGGCCGGTGATCCTCACCGGCGACAACGGCCAGGGCAAGACCAACCTGCTCGACGCGGTGTCGCTGCTCGCCCCCGGCCGCGGCCTGCGCGGGGT
>CAXUEV010000213.1:343-3574 GCA_964250105.1 uncultured Sphingomonadaceae bacterium | reverse complement strand
TCGGCAACGTCTTCGGCTTCAAGGCGGTCAAGGCGCTGCGGCTCGAGGACATGCGGATCCCGGTCGCCTATCTGAAGACCTTCCAGGGGCCGGCGACGGGCATCGTCGTCGAGCGCGAGCGCCTCGACAAGTTCGGCCGGCCGCTGCTCGGCGCGACGACCAAGCCCAAGCTCGGCCTGTCGGGGCGCAACTACGGGCGCGTCGTCTACGAGGCGCTGAAGGGCGGCCTTGACTTCGTCAAGGACGACGAGAACATCAATTCGCAGCCGTTCATGCATTGGCGCGACCGCTTCCTCTACGTCATGGAGGCGGTCAACAAGGCGCAGGCGGCCACCGGCGAGGTCAAGGGCCATTACCTGAACGTCACCGCCGGCACGATGGAGGAGATGTACGAGCGCGCCGAGTTCGCGAAGGAGCTCGGCTCGGCGATCATCATGATCGACCTCGTCATCGGCTATACCGCGATCCAGTCGATGGCGAAGTGGGCGCGGCGCAACGACATGATCCTCCACCTCCACCGCGCCGGCAACTCGACCTATTCGCGCCAGAAGAACCACGGCATGAACTTCCGCGTCATCTGCAAGTGGATGCGGATGGCGGGCGTCGACCATATCCACGCCGGCACCGTCGTCGGCAAGCTCGAGGGCGACCCGCTGATGATCGCCGGCTTCTACGACGTGCTGCGCGAGGATCATCTGCCCGAGAATCTCGAGCACGGCATCTTCTTCGAACAGGACTGGGCGTCGCTGAAGAAGGTCATGCCGGTGGCGTCGGGCGGCATCCACGCCGGCCAGATGCACCAGCTGATCCATTATCTCGGCGAGGACGTCGTCCTCCAGTTCGGCGGCGGCACGATCGGCCACCCGATGGGCATCCAGGCCGGCGCCACCGCCAATCGCGTCGCATTGGAGGCGATGATCTTCGCGCGCAACGAAGGCCGCGACTATCTCGCCGAAGGCCCCGACATCCTCGCCGCGGCGGCGCGCTGGTGCTCGCCGCTCAAGGCGGCGCTCGAGACGTGGAAGGGCATCAGCTTCGACTATGCCTCGACCGACACCGCCGACTTCGCCCCCACGCCGACCCTGTCCTAGGAGCGACCGTCATGCGCATCACCCAAGGCACCTTCTCCTTCCTGCCCGACCTCGACGACGACCAGATCAGGACGCAGGTCCAGTATTGCCTCGACCACGGCTGGGCGGTGAACCTCGAGTTCACCGACGACCCGCACCCGCGCAACACCTATTGGGAGATGTGGGGCATCCCGATGTTCGACGTGCCCGACGCGGCCGGGGTGATGCTCGAGCTCGCCGCCTGCCGCCAGGCGCACGGCGGCCGCCACTACATCCGGGTGACGGCGTTCGACGCCTCTCATGGCTGGGAATCGGTCCGCCTGTCGTTCATCACCGACCGGCCGGCGAACGAGCCGGGCTTCGCGCTCGAACGCCAGGAGGGTGCCGGCCGCCAGATCGGCTACACGACCCGATCGTACGCGATGAACCGGCCCGAGGGCGAGCGCTACGGTGCCTGAAGCGGTCGACCTCAAGCGCGAGTTCGCCGAGAGCGGCATCGCCGACGAACTGGCGCAGCTCGACGTCGAGCTGATCGGGCTGGCGCCGGTCAAGCGGCGCATCCGCGAGATCGCCGCGCTGCTGCTCGTCGACCGCGTCCGCCGCCGCCTCGGCCTGATGACCGAGGCGCCGACGCTGCACATGAGCTTCACCGGCAACCCCGGCACCGGCAAGACGACGGTCGCCATGCGGATGGCGGGCATCCTCCACAAGCTCGGCTATGTCCGCCGCGGGCACCTCGTCTCGGTGACGCGCGACGATCTCGTCGGCCAGTATATCGGCCATACCGCGCCCAAGACCAAGGACGTGCTCAAGAAGGCGATGGGCGGCGTGCTGTTCATCGACGAGGCCTACTACCTCTACCGCCCCGAGAACGAGCGCGACTACGGCCAGGAGGCGATCGAGATCCTGCTCCAGGTGATGGAGAACCAGCGCGACGACCTCGTCGTCATCCTCGCCGGCTACGGCGAGCGGATGGATATTTTCTTCGCCTCCAACCCCGGCTTCCGCAGCCGCGTCGCGCACCACATCGACTTTCCCGACTATAGCGACCCCGAGCTCGTCGCGATCGGCGAGATCATGCTCGACCGGCTCAACTACCGGCTGAGCGCGTCGGCGCGCGCGGCGCTGGCCGACTATGTCCCGGCGCGCAAGGCGCGGCCGCTGTTCGCCAACGCGCGCTCGATCCGCAACGCGCTCGACCGCGCCCGGCTGCGCCAGGCGATCCGCCTGTTCGAGCAGGACGACGGCCCGGTCACCGCCGACCAGTTGTCGACGCTCGAGCCCGAGGATATCCGGGCGAGCCGGGTGTTCGCCGCGGAGGACGCCGCATGATCATCGCCCCCTCGATCCTCGCCGCCGACTTCGCCCGGCTCGGCGAGGAGGTCGCCGCCGTCACCGAGGCGGGGGCCGACTGGATCCATCTCGACGTCATGGACGGGCATTTCGTGCCCAACATCAGCTTCGGCCCGGCGGTGATCCGCGCGCTGCGCCCGCACAGCAAATTGGTGTTCGACTGCCACCTGATGATCGCGCCGGTCGACGCCTTCATCAAGGAGTTCGCCGACGCCGGCTCCGACATCATCACCGTCCACGCCGAGGCCGGGCCGCACCTCGACCGCTCGCTCCAGCTCATCCGTTCGCTGGGCAGGAAGGCGGGCGTGTCGCTCAACCCGGCGACGCCGATCGACGTCCTCGACTATGTCCTCGACCGGATCGACATGGTGCTGCTGATGTCGGTCAACCCCGGCTTCGGCGGCCAGGCGTTCATCCCCTCGGCGCTGGCCAAGGTCGCCGCGGTCAAGGCCAAGCTCGGCACCCGCGCGATCGACCTCCAGGTCGACGGCGGCATCACCGCCGAGACCGCGCCGGCGGTGGCGGCGGCGGGCGCGACCTCGCTCGTGGCCGGCTCGGCGGTGTTCAAGGGCGGGTCGGTCGACGCCTATCGCGCCAACATCGCTGCGATCCGCACCGCGGCGGGCGGGCTGCAGCGCGCGGCGTGAGCCTCGCCGCGCTGATCTTCGACGTCGACGGCACGCTCGCCGAGACCGAGGAAGCCCACCGCGCCGCGTTCAACCGGGTCTTCGCCGAAGCCGGCGAGGCGTGGCGCTGGTCGGTCGACGAGTATCGCGACCTGCTCCGCGTCACCGGCGGCCAGCGCCGG
>CAXUEV010000213.1:0-333 GCA_964250105.1 uncultured Sphingomonadaceae bacterium | reverse complement strand
GCGTTCCTGGCGCGGCTGCACCGCCGCAAGAACGCCATCTACGCCGGCCTCGTCGCCGACGGCGCGGTCGCCCTGCGCCCCGGCGTCGCGTGCCGCCTGAACCATGAAAGCCATTCCCCGGCTGCCGACCATGCCGGCCTCGTCCAAAATCAGCACATCGCGGCTACCTAGCCGGTCGCGATTTTGCTCCCAGGCATAACGGAGGCTGGCAATCGTGCGCGATGCAATGCCGCTTTCCCGCTCCAAACTTTCGGCAGCGATGCCTGACAAGGCCGTGCCGCGCACCGTATAGCCGGCGGCCTCGTATGCCCGGCGTACCTCGCCCAAAAGGGT
>CAXUEV010000212.1:0-3608 GCA_964250105.1 uncultured Sphingomonadaceae bacterium | reverse complement strand
CGGCGGCGGCGGCGACCGCGCGCCGGGCATCGCCGACGCTCGCCGCGGGAACCTGGCAGAGCAGCGCGCCGCTGAACGGATCGCGCTTGGCGAACGTCCGCCCGTCTTCCGCCGGCGTTTGCCGGCCGTCGATGTAGAGCCCCAGGTCCACGGTCCGCCCCCGCAATCTCGACTAATCGCAGGGATATGGATAATCGATTATTTAGTCAAGCGGCATCGTCGAAATAATCGCCGCGAGATGCGCTCGGCGCGCCTCAGCTCGTCAGCGCCCCGTCGCGCGTCAGGCGCTGCAGCAGGTTCGCGCCGGTGCGCTGGATATGCTGCCGCATCTTCTCGCAGGCATAGTCGTGATCCCGCGCCGCCGCCGCCTGCGCGATGTCGCTGTGCTCGAACCCGACATTATGGTCGCCGCCGTTGTCGACGAGGAAGGTCCGTCGGTAACGGTCGTTCAGATTGTGGAGCGTCACGCAGAAGTTGAGGAGCAGCGGCATCCGGCAGCCGCCGATCAGCGTGCTGTGATAGTCCTGGTGGGCGCTTTCCCACGCTTCGATCGTCCGGTGATCGAGCGGGTCGCGCACGATGCGGTTGAGCTTGTGGAGCGCGCGGATGACCGCGCTCTCCCAGGCGCCCTCGGCGCTCTTGATCGCGATCGAAAGCGCGAGGGTCTCGGTCTCGACACGCAGCCGGGTGATCTCCGCGAGATTCTGCAGCGACACCGGCGCGACCGAATAGCCGCGGTTATCGTGCAGCTCGACCAGCCCGACCGCGATCAGCCGGGCCAGCGCCTCGCGCAGCGGACTGAGGCTGACGTCGAGGACTTTGCGGGTGGTGTCGAGGTTGATCTTGGACCCCGGCTTGAGCTCGCCCGACAATATGGCTTCGCGCAACCGGTCGACCAGCTGGCTGGCCTTAGTGTTCTTGGCGTCGGCCACGCCCGACCCGTTCAGGTCGTCAGGCCACGGATGGAGTCTCATGGTTCCTCACCGGACAGCGATCGTCGCCTTATAGCAACCGCCGGGCGAAGGCCGCCATCCCCGCTGTTCGCGTTGACAATATAATCGATTATGATTTAGTTTGTCCTCGAGGGGTGGAATGATCGCGACGTACGCAGAACTAACCGACGCGGTGCTTGCGGTGATGCAGCGGACGGGCGACGTCCGCCTGCGCGAGATCATGACATCGCTTGTCAGTCATCTGCACGGCTTCGTCCGCGACGTGCGGCTGACCGAGGCCGAGTTCAGGTCGTGCGCGGCGATCGTCAACGAGGTCGGGCAGCTTTCAAACGACTCGCATAACGAGGCGGTGCTGATCGCCGGCTCGCTGGGCGTCTCGTCGCTGGTCTGCCTGCTGAACAACGGCGACAACGGCCGGACCGAGACCAGCCAGTCGCTGCTCGGCCCGTTCTGGCGCCTGCACTCGCCGCGGACGGAGGACGGCGGATCGATCATCCGTTCCGACACGCCGGGATCGCCCCTGATCGTCAGCGGCCGCGTGCTGGACCGCTCCGGGACGCCCGTCGCCGGCGCCGAAATCGACGTGTGGCACGCCTCGCCCGGCGGGCTGTACGAGAACCAGGACGCCGACCAGGCGGACATGAACCTCCGCGGCAAGTTCGTCTCCGACGACGACGGCCGGTTCCGCTTCCGGACGGTCAGGATGACCGGATACGCTATCCCAACGCACGGCGTCGTCGGCCGCCTGCTCGCCGCCCAGGACCGCCACCCGTTCCGCCCCGCCCATCTCCACACGCTGATCATGAAGCCGGGGTTCAAGGTGCTGACGTCGCAGGTCTACGATCCCGACGACGCCAATATCGCCAGCGACGTGCAGTTCGGCGTCACCCGGGCGCTGATCGGCGACTTCGTCCGGCACGACGAACCGTCGCGGTTCGGCGACGCGCATCTTCCCGCGCCCTGGTATTCGCTTAATTATGACTTCGTCCTGGAAGAAGGCGAAGCCGTCCTGCCGCGCCCGCCGATCAGGTGAGGCGGCGCGTCACCTTCGCGATGGAGACCGTCACGTGCTGACCGAGGACGAGCGGCATGCGGCCGCGGCGGCGATCCTTACCGCCGAACGCACCAAGATACCGACGCCGCAGCTCAGCCGCCTGTACCCGGCGATGGACATCGCCGATGCCTATCGCGTCCAGGACATCTGGGCGGACGCGCGCATCGCGGCGGGGGCGCGGCTCGCCGGCCACAAGATCGGCCTGACGTCGCGCGCCATGCAGCTCGCGTCGAAGATGACCGAGCCCGATTACGGGCGCATCCTCGACGACGCCTTCTACAACGACGGCGCCCGGATCAGGGCGGACGCCTTCCTCAAGCCGCGCCTCGAGGTCGAGCTGGCGTTCGTCATGGCGACCGACCTCGCCGGCCCGGGCAAGCGGATCTACGACGTTCTGCGCGCGACCGAATATGTCGTGCCCGCGCTCGAGATCATCGACTACCGGACCGAGGTCCCGCGGTTGGTGGTCGACACGATCGCCGACAACGCCGCCTTCGGCGCCATCGTCGTCGGCGCGCGGCCGGTGCGGCCGTTCGACGTCGATCTGCGCTGGGTCGGCGCGACCCTCTCGCGCAACGCCGTCATCGAGGAATCGGGCGTGTCCGCCGCGATCATGGGCCATCCCGCCGCCGGCATCGCCTGGCTGGTCAACAAGCTGCACAACGTCGGCGTCGGCCTGAAGGCGGGCCAGATCATCCTCGGCGGCTCGTTCACCCGTCCGGTCGACGTGGCGGCGGGCGACGTCATCCATGCCGACTACGGGCCGCTCGGCGCGCTCGGCGTCTCGTTCTGCTGAGCCCGGCGATGCGCAGCGGCGACAACCGGTTCAAGCAGGCGCTCGTCGCCGGACGGTCGCAGATCGGCCTGTGGTGCACCCTGTCGACCGGCTTCACCGCCGAGGTCGTGGCGGGCGCCGGCTTCGACTGGCTGCTGCTCGATACCGAGCATTCGCCGGGCGACGTACTCACCGTCCTCGCCCAACTTCAGGCGCTTTCGGGCTATCCAGTCGCGCCCGTCGTCCGGCCCGCCAGCAACGACCCGGTGCTGATCAAGCGGTTGCTCGACTGCGGCGCGCAGAGCCTGATCATCCCCTATGTCGAGACCGTGGCGGACGCGCGCGCCGCGGTCGCCGCGATCCGCTACCCGCCCGGCGGGCTGCGCGGCGTTTCCGCGATCACGCGCGCGACGCAGTTCGGCCGGGTGCGGAACTACGCCCGCGACGCGGAAACCGGCCTGTGCCTGATCGTCCAGATCGAAACGCGGCGCGGGGTCGACGCGCTTGAGGAGATCGCCGCCGTCGACGGCATCGACGGCGTCTTCGTCGGTCCGGGCGACCTCGCCGCCAGCCTTGGGCATATCGGCGATCCCGGTCACCCCGACGTGGTCGCCGTCGTCGAAGACGCGGTCGCCCGCATCGTCGCGTGCGGCAAGCCGGCGGGGATTCTGACCGCCGATCCGGTTTTCGCCGAGCGGTGCATCGCGTTGGGCACGATCTTCACGGCGGTCGGGGTCGATGCGGCGCTGCTGGCGCGGGCGGCGGACGCCCTGGCGATGCGGTTCCGGCCCACCGGAACGTCGCATGGCGGCGGCTAGCGCAGCGG
>CAXUEV010000211.1:0-3613 GCA_964250105.1 uncultured Sphingomonadaceae bacterium | reverse complement strand
AACCGGATGAACGACACCGTCGCCTCGGCGCGCGTCGACGGCGAGATCAAGCTCGACGGCGACGACATCTACCGCAGCGGCATGGACGTGGTCCAGCTGCGCGCGCGCGTCGGCATGGTCTTCCAGAAGCCCAACCCGTTTCCGAAGTCGATCTACGACAATGTCGCCTACGGCCCGCGCATCCACGGGCTGGGCGGCAGCAAGGCCGACCTCGACGCGATCGTCGAAGGCTCGCTGCGCCGCGCCGGCCTGTGGGACGAGGCGAAGGACCGGCTCGACGAGAGCGGCACGGCGATGTCGGGCGGGCAGCAGCAGCGGCTGTGCATCGCCCGCGCCATCGCCGTCGACCCCGAGGTGATCTTGATGGACGAGCCCTGCTCGGCGCTCGATCCGATCGCCACCGCCAAGATCGAGGAGCTGATCCACGAGCTGCGCGGCCGCTACGCGATCGTCATCGTCACCCACAACATGCAGCAGGCGGCGCGCGTCAGCCAGAAGACGGCGTTCTTCCACCTCGGGACGATGGTCGAATACGCCGACACGTCGACGATCTTCACCAATCCGAGCGAGCCGCGCACCAAGGACTATATCACCGGGCGCTACGGATGAACGCCTCGCAGGAGACATATCGTGGCTGAACCCGGCCGGCATACCGTCAAGTCGTTCGACGACGACATCCACCAGCTGCGCTCGCTGGTCAGCCAGATGGGCGGACTGTGCGAGGCGCAGATCACCGCCGCGATCGACGCGCTCGTCCGGCGGGACCCCGAGGCGGCGCTGCTCGTCGTCGCCACCGACGAGCGGATCGACGCGCTCGAGGCCGAGGCCGAGCGGCTGGCGGTGACGATGATCGCGCTGCGCGCGCCGATGGCGAACGACCTGCGCGAGATCATCTCGGCGCTGAAGATGAGCTCGGTGCTCGAACGCATCGGCGACTATGCCAAGAACATCGCCAAGCGCGCCTCGACCCTGACGAGCACCGGCCAGATCGAGCCGGTGGTGATCATCCCGCAGATGGCCCGCGTCGCCGTCGAGATGATCCGCGACGCGCTCGACGCGTTCGTCGACCGCGACGCCGACAAGGCGCTGGCGGTGTGCCAGCGCGATTCGGTTGTCGACGACTTCTACAACAGCCTGTTCCGCTCGCTGCTGACCTTCATGATGGAGAATCCGCAGCACATCACGCCGTCGGCGCATCTGCTGTTCATCGCCAAGAACCTCGAGCGGATCGGCGACCATGCCACCAACGTCGCCGAGATGGTCTATTTCAGCGCCACCGGCGAATATCTCGCGGCGCGGCCCAAGACAGACGACACTGCCTACGCGACGTGAAGAAAGCCCGTTAATGAAGCCCAAAATCCTGCTCGTCGAGGACGACGCCAACCTCGTCGAGCTCGTCACCTACAATCTCGAGAAGGAAGGCTTCGGCGTCATCCGCACCGGCGACGGCGAGGAGGCGCTGGTGC
Organism: uncultured Sphingomonadaceae bacterium; assembly: GCA_964250105.1. Classification (GTDB taxonomy): domain Bacteria; phylum Pseudomonadota; class Alphaproteobacteria; order Sphingomonadales; family Sphingomonadaceae; genus Polymorphobacter_B. Next base: position 2,147 of record CAXUEV010000211.1, on the reverse strand, counting down.
TGGCGGAGGAGGAGAAGCCCGACCTCGTCATCCTCGACTGGATGCTCGCCAGCCTGTCGGGGATCGAGGTCTGCCGGCGCCTGCGGCGCGCCCCCGCGACCGCGGCGCTGCCGATCGTCATGCTGACCGCTCGTGCCGAGGAGGCCGACCGCATCCGCGGGCTCGAGACGGGCGCCGACGATTATGTGACCAAGCCGTTCAGCCCGCGCGAGCTGATCGCGCGCGTTCGCGCCGTGCTGCGGCGGCTGCGGCCGGCGCTGTCGGGCGGCAATCTCGATTATGCCGGGATCAGCATGGACACGTCGGCGCACCGCGTCACCCGCGACGGCAGGCCCGTCGCGCTCGGCCCGACCGAGTTCCGCCTGCTGCGGCATTTCCTCGAGCATCCGGCGCGGGTGTTCAGCCGCGAGCAGCTGCTCGACGCCGTGTGGGGCCGCGACGTCTATGTCGAGCAGCGCACCGTCGACGTCCACATCCGGCGCCTGCGCAAGGCGGTCAACGGCGACCATCTGCCCGACGTCATCCGCACCGTCCGCTCGGCCGGCTACGCGCTCGACTTCGACACACCGCCGGTCCGCCTCGCGGGCTAAATCCCCTGCGGGTCACGGCACGACGGTCGTGAACAGGTAGACGGCGAAGATGACGAGGTGGACGACGCCTTGGAGGACGGTCGTGCGGCCGGTGCCGAGCGACAGCGTCGCCACCAGCAGCGTCAGGAACAGGAGCACCGTGCCCTTGGCGTCGAGACCGAGCGCGATCGGCGGGCCGAACACCAGCGAGATCGCGGCGACCGCGGGGATCGTCAGGCCGATCGTCGCCAGCGCCGAGCCGAGCCCGAGGTTGAGGCTGGTCTGAAGCCGGTCGGCGAGTGTCGCGCGGACCGCGGCGACGCTTTCGGGCAGCAGCACCAGCGCGGCGATGATCACGCCGACGACCGCGCGCGGCGCGCCCGCATTCGCCACCGCCGCCTCGATCGACGGCGCGAGTCCCTTCGCCAGCAGCACGACCGCGGCGAGGCAGGCGACGAGCAGCAGCGCCGACACCGCCGTCGCCCGGTTCGACGGCGGCGGCGCATGATCGTCCTCCCGGCTCGGACCCGCGGCCGCGTCGGGCAGGAAATAGTCGCGGTGGCGGACCGTCTGGACCATGACGAATGTCGCGTAGAGCAGGAAGGCGACGACCGCGACGAGGCCGAGCTGCGACGGCGAATAGACCGGGCCGGGCGTGGTGATGGTGAAGTTCGGCAGGACCAGCGTCAGCACCGTCAGCGCCGCCAGCGTCGCCAGCGACGCGCTGACGCCGCTCTGCTGGAACATCTGCTCGCGGTGGCGGATGCCGCCGATCAGCAGGCAGATGCCGACGAGCCCGTTGACGATCAGCATCACCGCGGCGAACACGGTATCGCGTGCCAGCGTCGCGGTGCCGGCGTCGGCGGTCGCCATCAGCGTCACGATCAGCCCGAGCTCGATGATCGTCACCGCCACCGCGAGGAGGAGCGTGCCGAACGGCTCGCCGACGCGGTGGGCGACGAGTTCGGCGTGGTGGACCGCGGCGAGGACGCTGCCGATCAGCGCGGCGGCGAGGATCGGCACCGGGACCGGCATCGCCAGCTTCGCGGTCAGCAGCAGCCAGGCGGCGGCCGGGGCGGCGGCGGTCCAATAGCGGAGGATATGCTTCATAGTGCCAGCTTGCGGTGCCCGGCCGCCGGCCGCAAGCGCCGCGCGGCTTTGACACGTCGCGACACGCGGGTGTAGTACGGATGCAGCACGGTCGGAGCGCGGCATGATCGACGAACGCGACCTCGACGCGGCGGTGGCGGCGGGCATCCTCGATGCGCCGACGCGGGCGCGGCTGGCGGCCGTGTCCGCGGACCTTGCTGCTTCTCGGCAACGGTTGGCCGTGGCGCAGATTCAAGAGCGACGGAGGTTGCAGCGGGACCTGCACGACGAGTTCCTGGACGGCGGCGTGCTGGGCATCTTCAAGCTGTGGCTGGAGCCGATGCGTGACGGCAGCCTGCCCTCCGTGAAAGTGCGCGGCTCGATGCTGCGCCTGCTGCTGCAGCTCAACTTCTTCTTCGAGGACCGCAAGGTAGTTCTTGATTTGTTGCCATTCAGACATGGTGTTCTGTCGTCTCCTCACACATTTTT
>CAXUEV010000210.1:0-3630 GCA_964250105.1 uncultured Sphingomonadaceae bacterium | reverse complement strand
CGCCGGTGCCGCAGCCGGCGTCGAGCAGGCGCAGGCCGCTCAAGTCCCCCGGCAGCCAGTCGAGCAGCGTCTCGCGCATCCGGTCGCGCCCGGCGCGGACGGTCGCGCGGATGCGGCTGACCGGCGCGTCCGACGTCAGCGCGGTCCAGGCATCGAACGCGGTGCGGTCGAAATAGGTCTCGAGCCGGCCGCGGTAGCTCGTCCAGCTGGCGGAGGCGACGGCGGCCATCATTCGAACCCCAGGAATTCGAAGATGTCGCGGTCCTTCATCGGCATCGCGTCGAGCGCCTCGGTGCCGGCGTAGAGCGTCGCCGCCAGCCGCATATATTCGGCCTTGACCGCGTCGAGCTCGGGCGTCGGCTCCATCTCGAACACCGTGCATTTCTTGAGGCGGCTGCGGCGGATCGCGTCGAGGTCGGGGAAATGGGCGAGGCGCTTGAGCCCGGTGGCGGCGTTGAAGCGGTCGATCTCGTCGGTCGCGGCCGAGCGGTTGGCGATGACGCCCGCCATCCGCACCTCGTAGTTCTTGGCCTTGGCCTTGATCGCGGCGACGATGCGGTTCATCGCGAAGATCGAGTCGAAGTCGTTCGCCGCGACGACCACGGCGCGCTCGGCGTGCTGCAGCGGCGCTGCGAACCCGCCGCAGACGACGTCGCCGAGCACGTCGAAGATGACGACGTCGGTGTCCTCGAGCAGATGATGCTGCTTGAGCAGCTTGACCGTCTGGCCGACGACATAGCCGCCGCAGCCGGTGCCCGCCGGCGGCCCGCCCGCCTCGATGCACATGACGCCGTTGAAGCCCTCGAAACAATAATCCTCGGGCCGCAGCTCCTCGGCGTGGAAGTCGACCGTCTCGAGGATGTCGATGACGGTCGGCATCAGCTTCTTGGTCAGGGTGAAGGTCGAATCGTGCTTGGGGTCGCAGCCGATCTGAAGGACGCGCTTGCCCATCAGCGACAGCGCCGCCGACAGATTCGAGCTCGTCGTCGACTTGCCGATGCCGCCCTTGCCGTAGACCGCGAAGACCTTGGCCGAGCCGATCGAGTCGGCGGGATCGAGCAGCACCTGCACCGAGCCGTCGTCGCGCGCGGCGGCGAGCGCCTTGCCGAGCGGCTTCGACAGTGCGGGGCGTTCGAGATCGATGACGGCCATATCTATTCCTCAGGCGGCGATTGCGGCGGGGACGAGTCCCTCGAGCCGGTCTTCGAGATCGTCGCTGGCCGCCTGCAGCGCCGCCAGCGTGGCGGCGTCGGGCGACCAGAAGTTGCGCTCGTGCGCTTCGAGCAGGCGGTTGGCGACGCGCATCGCCGCCTTGGGGTTGAGCGTCGCCAGTCGCTCGCGCATGTCGGCGTCGAGGACATAGGTCTCGCTGATCCGCTGGTAGACCCACGGCGCCACCTCGCCGGTCGTCGCCGACCAGCCCATCGTGTTGGTGACGTGGACCTCGATCTGGCGGACGCCCTCGAAGCCCGACTTGAGCATGCCCTCGGTCCACAGCGGATTGAGCATCCGCGTGCGCGTCTCGAGGCTGACCTGCTCGCCCAATGTGCGGACCTTGCCCTCGCCCTGCGTCTGGTCGCCGATATAGACCGGCGCCGCCGAACCCTTGGCGCGCGCGATCGACCGGCTGATGCCGCCCAGGCTGTCGACATACTGGTCGACCGAAGTGACGCCGAGCTCGACCGAGTCGAGGTTCTGGTAGGTCAGGTCGACGCCGGCGAGGTTGCTCGACAGCATCTTCGCCTGGCGGACCGGCGCGCCGGCGCGGCCGTAGGCGAAGCCCTTGCGGTTCTCATAGGCGTCGGCCAGCTCGTCGCCGTCGCTCCACACGCCGGCGTCGATCATCAGGTTGACGTTGGCGCCGTAGGCCCCTTCGGCGTTCGAGAAGACGCGCAGGCTGGCGGTGTCGAAGTCGCAGCCGAGCTTCGCCTGGTGGGCGAGGCTGTGCTTGCGGATGAAGTTGGCCTCGGGCGGCTCGTCGGCGGCGGACGCGAGGAACGCCGCCTCGGCGATCATCCGCGTCTGCATCGGCAGCAGGTCGCGGAAGATGCCCGACAAAGTGACGACGACGTCGATCCGCGGCCGGCCGAGGTCGGCGAGCGGGATCAGCTCGGCGCCGCACAGCCGGCCATAGCCGTCGAACCGCGGCCGCGCGCCCATCAGCGCCAGGACCTGGGCGATCTGCTGGCCCTCGGTCTTGAGGTTGTCGGTGCCCCACAGGACCATCGCGATCGATTCAGGCGTCGCGGCACCGTCGGCCATGTGGCGGTCGATCAGCCGCTGCGCCTGCTTCGCGCCGTCGACGCAGGCGAAGGCGGAGGGGATGCGGAAGGGGTCGAAGCCGTGGATGTTGCGCCCGGTCGGCAGCACCGCGGGCGTCCGCAGCACGTCGCCGCCGGGCGCGGGGGCGATGTAGCGGCCGTCGAGCGCGGCGATGATCGCGTCGAGCTCGGTGTCGACCGCGAGCAATTTGTTCGTCGCGGCGAGGTCGGCGAGGTCGTCGGCGACCGCCCCCCCGGCGACGAGCGCCTCGATCGCGGCGCGACCCGGCGCGCGGCCGCCGGCGTCGGCGATCGCCAGCAGCAGGTCGACGCGCTCGGCCGGCGTGCAGCCGCGGCCGACGACGTGGAGGCCGTGCGGGATCAGCGTCTGCTCGAGCTCGTAGACGCGCGCGGCGAGGGCGAGGACCTCGCCGCTGCTCTCGCCGATCCAGACCGGCTCGGCGGCGACGAGGTCGAGCCCGGCCGCCTGCTGCTGGATCAGCAGCGCCAGCATCTCGCGCTCGTTGACCGCGTCGGGCGCCGAGGCGCGGAAGCGGGCGATCGACGCGTCGAGGTCGAGCAGCCCGGTGTACAGCCCCGACTGCGCGATCGGCGGCGTCATATAGCTGATCAGCGTCGCGTTCGACCGGCGCTTGGCGATCGTCCCCTCGCTCGGGTTGTTCGACGCGTAGAGGTAGAAATTGGGCAGGCTGCCGATCAGCCGGTCGGGCCAGCACTTGGCCGACAGGCCGGCCTGCTTGCCGGGCATGAATTCGAGCGCGCCGTGCGTGCCGAAGTGGAGCGCGGCATGCGCGCCGAAATCCTCGCGCAGGTAGCGGTAGAAGGCGCTGAAGGCGTGCGTCGGGCTGAACGTACCGTCGAACAGCAGCCGCATCGGGTCGCCTTCGTAGCCGAACGGCGGCTGGACGCCGACGAGGACGTTGCCGAATTGTGCGCCGAGGACGTGGATGCCGTGCCCGTCGGCGAGGCTGCGGCCGGGGGCGGGGCCCCATTGCGCCTCGATCTCGGCGAGGTGCGGTTCGCGGCGGACATGGTCGTCGGTGGCGATGCGCGCGACGACGTTGGCGTCGGCGCCGAAGCGCGCGGCGTTGCCGGTCAGCACGGCGTCGCGCAGCGCGTCGGCGTCGGCGGGCAGGTCGACCGCATAGCCTTCGCTCTTCAGCCGGGCGAGCGTGTTGAACACGCTGTCGAAGACCGACAGATACGCCGCGGTGCCGACCGCGCCGGCGTTCGGCGGGAAGTTGAAGATGACCAGCGCGACCTTGCGCGCGGCACGCTCGGCGCGGCGCAGCACGATCAGCCGGAGCGTGCGGTCGGCGAGCGCGGCGGCGCGCTCGGGGCACGGCTG
>CAXUEV010000209.1:0-3630 GCA_964250105.1 uncultured Sphingomonadaceae bacterium | reverse complement strand
CGACGCGCGACAGCATCGCCTCACCGTCGACGCGGACCAGCGCCTTCCGCGTCTGCCCGAACGCCGCTGCCAGCGCGTCGACCCCGGGACGCTGGCCGGCGAGCAGGAGTGCGGTCCACATCGCAGCCGTGTGACGCAGCACCCCGCCCGGCGCAAGGCTCAGCCGGCGTAGGTCAGCACCGGCTTCCTGGCGGCCGCAGTCTCGTCGAGGCGCCGCCGCGGTGCAAGGAACGGCGCACCCTTGAACGCTGCCGGATCGGCGAGCATCCGCGCGGCCAGCGAGCGCAACGCGCCGATCAGCTGGTCGAGCGACGCCTTGCTCTCGGTCTCGGTCGGCTCGACCAGCATCGCGCCGTGGACCACCAGCGGGAAGTACATCGTCATCGGGTGGAAGCCCTCGTCGATCATCGCCTTGGCGAGGTCGAGCGTCGTCAGCCCGGTGCCGGCGAGGAAGTCGTCCGAGAACAGCGCCTCGTGCATGCACGGGCCGGTGGCGGCGAACGGCGCGGTATAGACGTCCTTGAGGCTGGCGAGGACATAGTTGGCGTTGAGCACCGCGTCCTCGGCGACCTGGCGCAGCCCGTCGGCGCCGTGGCTGAGGATATAGCTCAGCGCGCGGACGAACATGCCCATCTGGCCGTGGAACGCGACCATGCGGCCGAAGCTCGACCGGTGGTCGTCCGACGTCAGCGCCTGCTCCTCCTCGACCAGCTCGAAGCGGTCGCCGCGGCGGCGGACGAACGGCAGCGGCGCGAACGGCGCCAGCGCGGCGGAGAACACCACCGGCCCCGACCCTGGGCCCCCGCCGCCGTGCGGGGTCGAGAAGGTCTTGTGCAGGTTGATGTGCATCGCGTCGACGCCGAGGTCGCCCGGCCGCACCCGCCCGACGATCGCGTTGAAGTTCGCCCCGTCGCAATAGACATAGGCGCCGGCGGCGTGGACCGCGTCGGCGATGGCGATCATGTCGGGCTCGAACAGCCCGCAGGTGTTGGGGTTGGTGATCATCACCGCGGCGATGTCGGGTCCGAGCCGCTTGGTCAATGCGTCGAGGTCGACCCGCCCGGCGGCGTTCGCCGGGATGTTCTCGACCCCATAGCCGCAGAAGGCGGCGGTCGCCGGGTTGGTGCCGTGCGCGCTCTCGGGGACGAGCACGACCTTGCGCGCGTCGCCGCGGGCGTCGTGCGCGGCGCGGATCGCCAGCATCCCGCACAGCTCGCCGTGGGCGCCGGCCTTCGGCGACATCGCCACCTCGGGCATGCCGGTCAGCGCCTTCAGCCAGCCGGCGAGCTGGTCGATCAGCGCCAGCGCGCCCTGGACCGTGTCGACCGGCTGCAGCGGGTGGATGTCGGCGAATCCCGGCAGCCGCGCCATCTTCTCGTTCAGCCGCGGGTTGTGCTTCATCGTGCACGAGCCGAGCGGGAAGATGCCCATGTCGATCGCATAGTTCTGCCGCGACAGCCGCGTGAAGTGGCGGACGACGTCGGGCTCGGCGAGTCCGGGCAGGCCGATCGGACGGTTGCGCTCGAGCCCGCCGAGCCGCGACGCCACCGCCGGCACGTCCGGCAGGTCGACGCCGCAGCGGTCGACCGCTCCCTTCTCGAACAGCAGCGGCTCCTCGAGCATCAGGCCACGGTTGCCGGTATAGGTCATCGTCGCATCCTTCATGCCTGATCCTTCCCGCTCGCGGGGAGGATCATGGGAGCACCTCGTCGAGAGCGTCTTCGAGCCGGTCCATGTCGTCGTCGGTCACCGTCTCGGTCACCGCCACCACCAGCCCGCGTTCGAGGTCGCGGCCCGGGAACAGCCGCCCGAGCGCGACGCCGGCGAGGATGCCGCGGTCGGCGAGCTGGCGCACCACCGGCCGCGCCTCGATCGGCAGCTTGAGCGTGAACTCGTTGAAGAACGTCGGCGTGACCAGCTCGACCCCGGGCACGCGCGCCAGCCGCTCGGCGAGCTGCACCGCCCGCGCGTGGTTGATCGCCGCCAGCTTGCGCAAGCCCGCCTCGCCGAGCAGGCTCAGGTGGACGGTGAAGGCGAGCGCGCACAGCCCCGAATTGGTGCAGATGTTCGACGTCGCCTTCTCGCGGCGGATATGCTGCTCGCGCGTGCTCAGCGTCAGGACGAAGCCGCGCCGGCCATCGGCGTCGACCGTCTCGCCGCACAGCCGCCCGGGCATCTGGCGGACATGCTTCTCGCGGCACGCGAACAGGCCGAGATACGGCCCGCCGAAGTTCAGGCCGTTGCCGATCGACTGGCCCTCGGCGACGACGATGTCGGCGCCCATCTCGCCCGGCGAGCGGACCAGCCCGAGCGAGACGACCTCGGTGACGACGACGATCAGCAGCGCGCCGGCGGCATGGCACGCGGCGGCGAGCGGCGCGAGGTCGGCGACGCGGCCGAGGATGTCGGGGTTCTGGACGACGACGCAGCTCGTCTCGGCGTCGACCGCCGCCGCCAGCGCGGCGAGGTCGTCGTCGGGCGTCAGTTCGGGCGGGTGCGTGACGACCGTGTCGTCGGTGAAGTGCGTCAGCGTGTTGAGCACGGCGACATAGTGCGGGTGGACGCCGCCGGCGACGCGCGCCACCTTTCGCCGCGTGATGCGGCGCGCCATGAACACCGCCTCGGTCATCGCCGTGCTGCCGTCGTACATCGAGGCGTTGGCCACCTCCATGCCGAACAGCCGCGCCACCTGCGTCTGGAACTCGAACAGATATTGCAGCGTGCCCTGCGCGATCTCGGGCTGGTACGGCGTGTAGCTCGTCAGGAACTCGCCGCGCTGGATGATATGGTCGACGCTGGCGGGCACATGGTGCTTGTAGGCGCCGCAGCCGAGGAAGAACGGCCCGCCGCCCGCGGTCATGTTCCGCGCCGCGAGCGCGCCGAGGTGCCGCTCGACCGCCATCTCGGGCAGGTGCCGGCCGAGCCTGGCGATCGGCGCGTCGAGCCGCGCCGCGGCGGGCACGTCGGCGAACAGCGCGTCGACCGAGTCGGCGCCGATCGTCCGCAGCATCGCCGCGCGGTCGGCGGCGGTATGGGGCAGGTAACGCATCTCAGCTCTCCTTGCGCGCGCTGAAGCGCAGCCGGACATAGTCGGCGACCCAGTTGCCGGCGGGGTCGCAGAGGATCGGCCGGAGGAAGTCCTCGACCTCCCAGGCGAACGCCGGCTGGTCGGCGCGGGCGATGCCGAAATTGTCGAGGAAGCCCGAGCGGAAGGTCTTGAGCCAGCCGGTGATGCCGGTGGCGAGCGGCGTCGGCCGGCCGAACAGCTGCGTGTCGATGTCGACGAACCCCGCCGCCGCGAGCACGGCGGCATATTCGTCGGCGGACTGGTAGACCTGCGTCTCGGTCGCCGGCACGTCGTAGCCGCGCCGCGCCAGCACCGCGCGGATACCGGTGCGCAGCGCGGCGATGTTGCCGAAGCCGCCGCATTCGCCGACGAAGCGCCCGCCCGGCTTGAGCGCACGGAACACGCCCGCCGCCACCGCCGCCTGGTCGGGCATCCAGTGGAGCGCGGCGTTGGTGAACACCGCGTCGAACTCGGCGGCGAACGGCAGCGCCTGGCCGTCGATGCGGGCGACGTCGAGCCCGCGCTCGGCGGCCGCGGCGAGCATCGCCGCATCGGCGTCGACC
>CAXUEV010000208.1:0-3687 GCA_964250105.1 uncultured Sphingomonadaceae bacterium | reverse complement strand
CTTCGGGACGTCGCTGGCCGCGACGCTGGCGAGCAACCGGGTCGACTCGGTCGTCATCACCGGCTTCTCGACGTCGGGCTGCGTGCGCGCCACCGCACTCGACGCGTTGCAGTACGGCTTCGCCCCGTTCGTCGCCCGCGCCGGCTGCGCCGATCGCAACGACAGCGTCCACGAGGCCAATCTGTTCGACCTTCAGTCGAAATATGCCGAGGTCGTCGACCAGCCGGCCGCGGGCGCAATGCTCCGCTGAGGGGAAGCGCCGCCTCTACGGCCGTGCCGGTTGTCCGGACGGGATCGATTGGCGCGATCGCCCCGGTTCGGGGCTCAGGCCCATGATCACGATCGCGATGATGTTGGCGATCACCGGCACGCCGGCGAAGGCCAGCGTGATTCCCTGCAGCGCGGTCGCCGGCTGGTCCATGCTGCCGCCGGGGACGAAGCCGAACAGCGACAGGATCGTCCCGGCGATCAGCGTGCCGCCGAGCGCGAAGGCGACCTTGTCGTTGACCACGAACAGGCTGGCATAGAAGCCGGCGCGCGACCGCGCACCCGGCGACGCCTGGGCATCGGCGGCGATCACGGCGCTGAGGCGGGTGAAGATGCTCTGGAACGTCGACGCGTTGCTCAGCCCCAGCGCGACCGACGCCCCCGCCAGGCTGGCGGTGCTCGCGACCGGACCGAAGGCGATCCAGACCAGCGACAGGGCATAGAAGAACGACCCGACCATGAAGGTCGTCCGCGTGCCCCAGCGCCTGACGAGCGCGACGAGCAGCGGCTGGACGAGCACGAAGACGCTGCCGGTGATCAGCACCGACAGGCTGAGGACCTTGAGCGGCTCGGCGAACCCCAGCTTGAAGGTCACGACATAGGCGAGCGTCGCGTAAGCCGCGCCCTGCCCGATCAGCTGCGCGAAATAGGCGGTGAACAGATGGACGAAGGCGCGGTTGTTCAGCGCCGCCCGCCAGTTGCCGTGCGTCGGGACTTCGTCCTTGCGGGCGAGCGGTCGCGCCGGCTCCGACGAACCGACGAAGGCGAGGAGCAGCGAGGCGGCGCAGATGCCCGCCAGCGTGAACGACATCAGCCGATAGCCTTCGACGCCACCGCCGTAATGCTGCACGAGGAACGGCGCGAAGGCGGCGCCGCACAGCAGGCCGACGCCGATGAAGGCCGTCCGCCACGCCATGATCCGCGACTGCTCGTGGGCGTCGGCCGACAGCTCGGTGCCGATGGCCAGATGCGGCACCGAGAATATCGAGAAGCTGGCCATGTAGAGGCACAGCATGAGCGAGATATGCCACGCGCGCGCCGTCGCCGTGTCGGCAGCCGACGGGATGAACAGCAGGATCAGTGACAATGGCGCCAGTACCGCGCCCGCCAGGAGGAAATAGCGGCGGTGCAGCGTGCGCGGCAGACGATCGAGCACCGTCCCCACGGCGAAATCGCACGTCGCCCCTAGGAGCAGCTTGGGTATGAAGATCGCGGAACCGGCGAGATACGCCGGCACCGCCAGGATCTGCGTCATGTAGAACAGCAGCAGCAGGGACGGCACGTCCCTGAAAACCTGCACCGCGATCTGGCCGCTACCCCAGAGCGCCGGCCCAAGTGCGGCGTTGCGCGTCATGCCGTTCCCATCGACCGGACCCTCCCGATTGGCTCGCCAGACTGACGCCGTCCCCGCGACCGCCGGCGACGATCCTCGCTGCTCGCATGCCGACAATAATGCATACGATCGACGGTACAAGAGCATCTCTGGCATCGCTTGCACGACCGGAGTCACGCCGCCCCAGCGGTGCTCCCGCAGCCGGGCACCGGCGTTTATCGACCAACAGGGAAAATGGTGGGCACGGCTGGTATCGAACCAGCGACCCCTGCGATGTCAACACAGTGCTCTACCACTGAGCTACGCGCCCACACGCAGGCGGTGATAGGCGGCGCGGGGGGCGGGCGCAAGTGCCGCGCGCGGCAAGAAGCGGCTAGCGGTGGCGGCCATGTCTTTCTAGGATTCGCACATGGTTGACGAATCGGCGCTTCTCCCTGGGTTCACCGTCGTCGGCGAGACGTCGCCGTGCCCGCCGCTGGTCCTCGCCTCGCCGCACAGCGGGCGCGATTATCCGCCGGCGTTCCTCGCCCAGACGCGGCTGACGATGGCGCAGCTGCGGCGCGCCGAGGACGCGTTCGTCGAGGAGCTCGCCGCCGGCGCCGCCGGGCTCGGCGTGCCGCTCGTCGCCGCGCGCTACGGCCGCGCCTGGCTCGACCTCAACCGCAGCGCCGACGAGCTCGATCCGGCGATGTTCGTCGATCCGCTCGTCGCGCACCCGTCGCAGGCGAGCGACCGCGTCCAGGCCGGGCTCGGCGTCCTGCCCAAGGTCGCGGCGCAGGGGCTCGACATCTATTCGGGGCGCGTCCGCACCGCCGACGCCGCAGCGCGGATCGCCGCGGTGCACCGGCCGTATCATGACAAGCTGACGGAGCTGCTCGGTCGCGCCCACGCCGCGCACGGCTTCGCCGTACTGATCGACTGCCATTCGATGCCGACGCCGCCGGCCGCCGCCGGCGGCGCGCCGCAGATCGTCGTCGGCGACCTGCACGGCGTGTCGGCCGCGCCGCTGCTGGTCGAGCGGATCGAGGCCCGCTTCCGCCTCGCCGGGCTGCGCGTCGCGCGCAACGTGCCATATGCCGGCGGCCATACCACCGCGTTCCATGGCCGGCCGCGGCTCGGCGTCCATGTCGTGCAGATCGAGATCGATCGCGCGCTCTACATGGACCCCGCCCGGCTCGTGCGGCACATGGGCTTCGCGCGCACCGCGACGATGCTGACCACGGTGATCGTCGGGCTGCTCGACGACGTCGGCCGACTCGGGCTGGCGCCGCCATTCGCCTGTGCCGCCGAATAGGCAAAAAAAGGGCCACGCCATAAGGCGTGGCCAGAGTTCAGGGAGCGCGGCGGCGAAAGGGGGGGAACGCCGCCGGCTACAGTAGAATAATGCAGTGCAGCGCATGCTTCAACCGGGTTCGCCCAAGAAATTGATGCCGCGCTTGCCCGCGGCGACAAGTCTCGCCGACGCGCTCGCGGCGCGGCTTGCCCGCCCGCACCTTGTCGGTGTCGCCATGGTCGACTTCGCGACGCCCATCGGAGAAGCGGCGCTGTCGCCGCCCGATGCGCTGGCGTGGCGGGTGTTCCGCAACCCGCTCACCGTGTTCGTCGGTGGCATGACCGCGGTCCTGCTCGAGTTCGGCGAGCCGCGGGTGCGTAGCGGCGTTTGGACGCAGGGCGGCTTCCGGACCGATCCGGTCGGTCGGCTGCGGCGGACCGGCCTCGCCGCGATGGCGACCGTCTATGCCGCGCGCAGCCGCTTCGAGCCGGTCGCGGCGCGCGTGCGGACGATGCACGCGCGCGTCCACGGGACGACGCCGGCGGGCGAGGCGTACCGCGCCGACGATCCCGACCTCCTCCGCTGAGTCCACGGCACCGCGGCGTTCGCCTTCCTCGAAGCGTATCGGACGTTCGTGCGGCCCGTGCCCGCGGCCGAGCGCGACCCTTATTATGCGGCCGGCGCGGCCGGCGCGGCGCTGTACGGCGCGGTCGACGTGCCCGCGTCGGAAGCGGCGATCGCGGCGATGCTGGCGGCGATGCGGCCGCGCCTCGAAGCCTCGCCGATCCTCGACGAGCTGATCGCGGTCCTGCGC
>CAXUEV010000207.1:0-3715 GCA_964250105.1 uncultured Sphingomonadaceae bacterium | reverse complement strand
GGCAGGAGCCCGCCCGGCTGAAATCAGCAGCCGGACGCGCACCCCAGCTAACCAGAAAAGTCCTACAAGTCAAGAGAAAGTGCGTTGTAGGATTATTTGCCGACGACATCGCCGTTGCAAGCTGGACGCGGCGAGACCATTTGCCCCAAGCGCGGAGTGCAACAGCACCGGCTCGGGGAGGTTGCCCGGATCTGAACCCGAGGACTCTGCGAATGACAACGGCTACTTCCGCGACTGCCACGAATCGCGGCGATGCGACGCCGCATGGAGTGCATCTGGCGGAGCTGACGCTCGCGCTCGGCGGTTTCGCGCTCGGCACCGGCGAGTTCGCCTTGATGGGGCTGCTGCCTAACGTCGCGCGCGACGTGCACGTCAGCGTTCCCGTCGCCGGACACATGATCAGCGCCTATGCGCTCGGCGTGGTGATCGGCGCGCCGCTGCTGGCGGCGGTCTTCGCCCGGGCGGGACGGCGGGCGATGCTGATCGGGCTGATGGCCTTTTTCGCCGCCGCCAATCTCCTCTGCGCCGCGGCGTCGAGCTACGGCCTGATCGTCGCCGCGCGCTTCCTCGCCGGGCTGCCGCACGGCGCCTATTTCGGCATCGCCGCGCTGGTCGCCGCGTCGCTGGTGCCGGCCGACAAGCGCGCGCAGGCCGTCGCGCGGGTGATGCTGGGGCTGAGTTCGGCCAATATCGTCGGCGTGCCGTTCGCGACCTGGGTGGGCCAGGTCGCAGGATGGCGGGTGGCGTTCGTCGTCGTCGCCGGACTCGGGCTGGCGACCGCGATCCTGTGCCGGTTCGCGCTCAACCCGACCCCGGCGCCCGACAACGCGAGCCCCCTCCGGGAGCTCGGCGCGCTCAGGCGCGGCCAGGTGTGGCTGACGATCGGCATCGCCGCGATCGGCTTCGGCGGCGTGTTCGCCGTCTACAGCTACATCACCCCGCTGCTGACCGAGGTGTCGGGCATGCGCGAGGCGCGCGTCCCGCTCGTCCTGTCGGTGATCGGCGCGGGGATGGTCGCGGGCAGCCTGTTCGGCGGCTGGCTGGCCGATCGCGGCGTGATGCGGGCGATCTGGATCGCGCTGGCGCTGAACGTCGTCACGCTGGGGCTGGTCGCGGTCACGGCGCACGACGCGGTGGCGGTGACGATCAACATGTTCTTCGTCGGCTTCGCGGCGCTGTCGCTCGGGCCGGCGCTGCAGACGCGGCTGATGGACATCGCCGCCGACGCGCAGGCGCTCGCCGCCTCGCTCAACCACAGCGCGTTCAACACGGCCAACGCCCTCGGCGCCTGGCTCGGCGGGGTCGCGATCGCCGGCGGACTGGGCTGGACCTCGACCGGCCCGATCGGCGCCATGCTCGCCCTGGCCGGGCTGGCGATATGGTTCGTGGCGTGGCGGACGAGCGCGGAGTGAGGATCAGGCGCGCGCTAGGACGGTCGCTGCGCCGGCCGGTCCCGCAGCGGCAGCCATAGCGCGGCGCAGATGATCAGCCCGACGATGGTGTTGACGATGAGCGGCACCGCCATCGCGTGCATGCGCAGCACGCTGACCGCGACGAAGATGCCGGTCCCTTCCTGCCGTACCAGATGGCAGACGAGCAGCGCGCGGGCATCGGCGCGGCCCAGCTGCAGCAGCTTCGCCGCGAACAGCGCGACGGCGGCGTTGACAATGTTGACCGTCACGACGAGGCCAACGACGATCGCGGGCGCCGCGCCGATCGCCAGCCGCTGGCGGACGACGATCCACGCGAAGATCGCCAGCAGCGGCAGCGTCAGCGCGGTGCCCAGCGGCGCGGCGACGCGGCCGGCGAACGACGGCGACAGCCGGGCGACGCCCATACCCGAGGCGACGGGGATGACGGTGACGAGCACGATCTTCCAGAACAGCGTCGCGGCGGGGACGTCGACCGGCCCGGCGGGGCCGTAGGTCAGGTCGAGGCCGAGCCGGATCGCGGCGGGCGCGAACACGACGTACAGCACGCTGGCGGCGAGCGTCAGCGTGAACGCCAGCGGCACCCGGCCGCCGTACAAATGGGTCATCGCGCTCGACAGGATGCCGATCGGACACACCGCCAGCAGGATCATGCCCATGCGGATCGCCGGATCGTCGACGAGCGTGAACGCGAGGAGGATGCCGGAACCCGGCACGACGAGCGCGAGGCTGGCCAGACCGCCGAGCAACGCGCGCCGGCTCAAGGCCACCGCGGCGAAGGCCGACGGCTGCAGTTCGAGCCCGATGGTGAACATGATCGCGGCGAGTATGCCCGGCAACAGCAGTTCTTCGACAAAATCCCCGACAAGGACGCCAAGCATCCAGACTGCCTTTCCGCCCGGTCGTCACACCCCGCGGAGCAGGTATTCCTTGACCTGAGTGGCGAGGCGGGCGGACTTCAAGAGCATGTCGGGCAGGTATCTCGCAAGGGCGAAGCCGCGGATCGGCTGCGGCCGGTCGAACGCGATCGATGGCCGGTAACCGCCGTCGCTGAGCAGCATCCGCGAGATCTCGCGCCCGACGATGACATTGGTGGCGATTCCGCGGCCGTTGCACGCCTGCACCGCCCACAGCCCCTCGTCGATGCGGACAACACGCGGCAACAGGCTGCTGTTCATCCACGCGACGCCCTCCCACAGATGCTCGATGCGAACGGGTTCGTAGACGCGCAGCATCCGCTGCAGCCGCCGGTTGACCGCACGCTCGACCGTCGCCGGCGTCGCGCCGCGGCCGACGGGACAATAGGTCAGCAGCCGGTCGCCCGCGATTACCCGGATCGAGAAGATGTCGCGCTCGAGATCGGTCAGGCTGTGGCCGCCGGGCAGCATCGCCGCCAGCACCGCGGCGGACAGCGGCGCGGTCGTCAGCTCGTGGACCCGCATCGGCAGGACGCTGGTGTCGAGCGCGGCGTGGAGCGCGCGGTTGCCGCCGTTGGCGCAGAGCACGACGCGCCGGGCGCGAACCTCGCCGTCGGCCGTGCGCAACCGCCATCCATCGCCGGCGCGGTCGAGGCCGACGACGGCGCTGCGATAGAACAGCCGGGCACCGGCAGCGACGGCGCTCGCCGCCAGTCCGTGCGCCAGCCGCAGCGGATCGACGCCGCCGCCGCTGGCATCGACGATCGCCGCCGAATAGCCGCGACAACCCGTCAGCACCGCCGTTTCGTCGGCGCCATGGGTCGACAGGTCGGTGCGGAACGGACGCCATTCCGCGACGATCCGGTCGAGCCGGTCGCGGGCGCGGGCACCGCGGGCCGGGGCGATGAAGCCCTGCGAGCGCGCGTCGCAGACGATGCCCAAGGTGCGGATCGTCTCGAACAGGTAGCCGCCGCTCTCGCCGATCAGGCGCAGCCAGCCGGGGCCGGTCTTGCCGCCGAGCGCTGCCAGGACCGCGTTCGGCGTGGTGCGGACGAGCTGCGGCGCGACGATCCCGGCGCTCGATCCGAGCGCCCCGGCGCCGGCGACGTCGGCCTCGGCCAGCACGACCTCGGCACCCTGTTGCGCGAGATGGACCGCGAGCGACAGGCCGGCGATCCCTGCGCCGACGACGGCGACATCGGTTTCGGCCGGACCCGACAGTGCGGCGTGATCGGCCGGGCGGGGCGCGGTCAGCTGCCAGAACGAGGCGCTGCTCAGGCGACGGGCTCGAACCGCAGCCGGCATGCACCGTGCCGCCTAATCCGCGCGCCGGCGCCGGCGAGCGCGGCATGGTCGGCCGCCGCGACG
>CAXUEV010000206.1:0-3744 GCA_964250105.1 uncultured Sphingomonadaceae bacterium | reverse complement strand
TGATGACCAAGGGCACGCCGACGCGATCGGCGACGCAGATCGCCGAGCAGGTCGAGGCGCTCGGCGGCGCGCTCGGCGGCGGCGCCGGCTGGGACGGCACGTCGCTGTCGCTGACGGTCAAGTCCGACCGGATCGAGCCGGCGATGGCGATCTTCGCCGACGTCGCGCGCAACCCGCTGTTCGCCCCCGCCGAGCTCGAGCGCGCGCGCGTCCAGGCGATCGACGCCGCCGGCATCGCGCTCAAGAACCCGTCGTCGCTGGCGCGGCTGGTGACGGCGCGGGCGGTGTTCGGGGCGACGAATTACGGCCATATCGCCGCCGGCACGCCGGCGTCGCTCGCCCGGATCAGCCGTGACGACGTCGCCGCGGCGTACCGGTCGACGTGGCGGCCAGGCGGCGCGACGCTGATCGTCACCGGCGACATCGACGATGCCGCGGCGACGGCGCTGGCGACGAAATTCTTCGGCGATTGGCGGAGTGCCGCGGACGTCTCTCCGCGCGCCAACGACGCGCCGCTGCCGCCGCCGCGCACGATCGTCGTCGACCTGCCCGGCGCGGCGCAGGCGTCGGTCGTCGTCGCCCGTCCCGGCCTCGCCCGCAGCGATCCGCGCTATTATCCGGCGATCGTCGCCAATACCGCGCTCGGCGGCGGCTTCTCGTCGCGGCTCAACAAGGAGATCCGCGTCAAGCGCGGCCTCGCCTATGGCGCGAGCAGCAGCGTCGACGCGCGGCGTGGAGTCGGCCCGCTGACCGCCGGCACCGCGACCAAGAACCCGAGCGTCCCCGAAGTCGTCGGCCTGATGCTCGCCGAGCTCCGCCGGATCGGCACCGAGCCGGTCGCCCCGCCCGAGCTGGCGACGAAGAAGGCGGCGTTGAACGGCGACTTCGGCCGCGACGTCGAGACCGGCTCGGGGCTGGCTGCGCGCCTCGCCGGGCTGGCATTCGACGCGATGCCGCTCGGCGAGCTCGGCCGCTTCTCGGCCGGCGTCGAGGCGGTGACCCCGGCGTCGATCACCGCGATCGGCAGCCTGTTCGACCCGGCGCCGGCGAGCATCGTCATCGTCGGCGATGCAAGGCAGTTCCTCCCCGGCCTCGCCGCGGCCGGAATCAAGGCCGAAGTCATTCCAGCCACCGTGCTCGACCTCGACGTGCCGAGCCTCAGGCGGTGACCGCGGCTTCGCTGGCGACCGGCGGATAGAGGCGCAGGCGGCGGACCATCCGCGGATCGCCGTCGATCACCTCGAAGCGCCAGCCCGACGGGTGCGCGACCATCTCGCCGATCGCCGGCACGCGGCCGGCGAGCATGAACACCATGCCGCCGAGCGTATCGACCTCGCCGCCGATCTCGTCGTCGGCGAAGACATGGCCGGTGGTTTCCTCGAGCTCGGAAAGTTCGAGCCGGGCGTCGGCCTCGTACATGTCGTCGCCGATCGCCTGGAGCAGCTTGACCTCGTCGTCGTCGTGCTCGTCCTCGATGTCGCCGACGATCTCCTCGACGAGGTCCTCGATCGTCACCAGCCCGTCGGTGCCGCCGAACTCGTCGACCACCACCGCCATGTGCGTCCGCCCCGAGCGCATCCGCGCCAGCAGGTCGAGGACGCGCATCGACGACGGCACGTAGAGCACCGTCCGCAGCAGCGTGCGGACGTCG
Organism: uncultured Sphingomonadaceae bacterium; assembly: GCA_964250105.1. Lineage (GTDB taxonomy): Bacteria > Pseudomonadota > Alphaproteobacteria > Sphingomonadales > Sphingomonadaceae > Polymorphobacter_B. Next base: position 2,093 of record CAXUEV010000206.1, on the reverse strand, counting down.
AGATCGAGGAACGGCTTGCTCGAGACGTCGTCGTCGAAGGTCGCCGCGATCCGCGCATAGACGTCCTTCAGGTGGATCATGCCGATGACGGTGTCGAGGCTGCCCTCGAACACCGGCACGCGGCTGTGACCGGCGTCGCGGAACAGCTCGACCAGGTCGGCGAAACTGTCGTCGACGTCGAAGGCGATGATGTCGGCGCGCGGCACGGCGGCATCGTCGACCTTGCGCTCGCCGAAGTGGAGCAGGTTCTTGAGCATCGTCCGCTCGACCGCCGACAGGTCGGTGCGGTCGTCGGGCTCGCCGCTATGCTCGTCGATCGCCTCCTCGAGGCTCTCGCGCAGGCTGGATTCGGAACCGCTGCCGACGATCATCTTCAGACCCCGCCACAGGCGCGTGGCGAAGTCGGTACTAGGGTGAGGGTCGGCCATGCCCCTTAATCGGGGCTGGCGTACGGATCGGCAAGCCCGAGCGTCGCCAGCGCGGCGACTTCGAGCGCCTCCATGCCGTTCGCGGCGGCGTCGTCGGCGTGATCCATGCCGATCAGGTGGAGCATGCCGTGGGCGATGAGGTGCGTCGCGTGGTCGGCGGGGACGATGTGCTTCGCCGCCGCCTCGCGGTCGATCGTCGTCGCTGCCAGCACGATGTCGCCGAGCAGCACCTCGCCGTCGTCCGAGTTCGACAGGCCGTCGAGCAGGTCGGGCTGGACCATCGGGAACGACAGGACGTTGGTCGCCGCGTCCTTGTCGCGGTACTGGCGGTTGAGCGCGTGCACCTCGGCATCGTCGGTCAGCCGCACGGCGACCTCGACGCTGGTGCCGCTGTGCGCCAGATGCGCATGCGGCGTCTGCGCCAGCGCCGCCGCACACGCCGCCCGCGCCAGCCCCGGCCAGTCGACCGCGGAATCCCAGTCACCCGCGACGATCTCGGTCTCGACGGTCAGCATCTCAATGCTTCCGGCCGAACGCATAGCCGATCAGACCCGAAATTACCGACGCGAGGATTGAACGCGCCCATTCCTTATCGGCGTCGTTCAGCGTCGTCGCCGGCACGAGGAACGCAAGGTAGGCGCAACCAAGGGTAACAATCACGAGTACGACGATAACGACGTAAAAGACGATACGTCGTTGATGTCGATCTAGGTCGGCATCTTCCTTCTCCCGGCGCGGCTCGAATTTGACGATTTGATATTCAAGATCGAAGGTAACCGTCCGCGGCTCGACAGCCATCAGAAGCCGACGAATTCGACAACCGGCTTCTTGTCGGCATCGAGAATGCCAACAGTCTGCCCGTCCTGCCTTGCCTTCTCGACCTCAAGGAACAAGGCTACGGCGCGCTGTAGAACCTCGCTGACGCTGATCGCACGGTTCGCCGCGATCGTCTGCATCGCGTTGTTCGCTGACGACGACATTGCCAGATCGAAATAGACGCTGTCATCAGCCTTGGTCGCCATGATCGCCCTCATCGGATGGTGCGACGAAGATAGACGCCGCCGTCTCGGTCGACAAGGATAGTGGCGGCACCTTTACTCGTCTTGTACAACCTCACCCGTCAACCGGCGGCCCCTCGTACGCCTCGACGATCCTGCCGACGATCGGGTGGCGGACGACCTCGCGCGACGAGAAGCGCAGCGTCGAGATGCCGGCGATGCCGTCGAGCTTGCGGACGGCGTCGGCGAGGCCCGACGCCTGCGGGTTGGGCAGGTCGACCTGGTTCGGGTCGCCGCAGACGACCATGCGGCTGCCCTGGCCGAAGCGCGTCAGGAACATCTTCATCTGCAGCGGCGTCGTGTTCTGCGCCTCGTCGAGGATTACGAACGCCGACGCCAGGGTGCGCCCGCGCATGAACGCCAGCGGCGCGATCTCGATCTCGCCCGACGCCAGCCGGCGCTCGACCTGCTCGGTCGGCAGCATGTCGTAGAGCGCGTCGTACAGCGGCCGCAGATAGGGATCGACCTTGTCCTTCATGTCGCCGGGCAGGAAGCCGAGCCGCTCGCCCGCCTCGACCGCCGGGCGCGACAGGATCAGCCGGTCGACCGAGCCGGCGACGAGCTGGCTGACCGCCTGGGCGACGGCGAGATAGGTCTTGCCGGTGCC
>CAXUEV010000205.1:0-3755 GCA_964250105.1 uncultured Sphingomonadaceae bacterium | reverse complement strand
CGCCCCGGCGCCCGCGCCGCGAGATCGGCGTGGACCCCGCCGGCATCGTCGAGCGCGAGGCGGATCAGCCCGCCGCGCGGGCCGTGGTCACCCGTCAGGATGCACCGGCGCTCGGGCGCGGAGCGGACGTGGCTGTCGGCGGCTAGCGTGTCATTCCGGGACATCCGCGGGCGCGACCTCCCCGGCGTTCTCGGCGTCGTCGTCGAACCAGTGCGCGCGCGCCGCCATGATGATGCGGTTGCCGTCGTCGTCGGACAGCGCGAACGTCTTGAGGATGCCGTCGCGCTTGGCAACAAGCTCGTCGGTGGCGAGGTCGCCGAGGTCGTCGATCGTCTTGATCCCGGCCTTGCCGAGCACGACCAGCATCGCCTCGGTCAGGCCCGCGATCGCCGCCAGCGCGTCGTCGACGCCGAGCGCGCGGCGCTCCTCGCGGGCGGCGGCTTCCTTGCGCTCGAGCGCCTCGGTCGCGCGGTTCTGCAGCTCGGCGGCGAGATCGTCGTCGAACCCCTCGATCGCCGCGAGCTCGGCGACGTCGACATAGGCGACCTCCTCGAGCTCGCTGAAGCCCTCGGCGACGAGCAGCTGCGCCAGCGTCTCGTCGACGTCGAGCTCGGTCTGGAACATCTCCGAACGCTCGACGAACTCCTTCTGGCGGCGCTCGCTCTCGTCGGCCTCGGTCATGATGTCGATCTGGCGGCCGGTCAGCTGGCTGGCGAGGCGGACGTTCTGGCCGCGGCGGCCGATCGCGAGGCTCAGCTGGTCGTCGGGCACGACGACGTCGATGCGGTTGTCCTCCTCGTCCATCACCACCTTCGACACTTCGGCCGGCTGGAGCGCGTTGACGACGAAGGTGGCGACGTCGGGCGACCAGGGGATGATGTCGATCTTCTCGCCCTGGAGCTCCTGGACGACCGCCTGGACGCGGCTGCCCTTCATGCCGACGCAGGCGCCGACGGGGTCGATGCTCGAATCGCGGCTGATGACGCCGATCTTGGCGCGGCTGCCGGGGTCGCGCGCGACCGCCTTGATCTCGATGATGCCGTCGTAGATCTCGGGCACTTCCTGCGCGAACAGCTTCTTCATGAACTCGCCCGCGGCGCGGCTGAGGAAGATCTGCGGCCCCCTGATCTCGCGGCGGACCGACAGGATCAGCGTGCGCACGCGGTCGCCGACGCGCAGCACCTCGCGCGGGATCTGCTGGTCGCGGCGGATGACGCCCTCGGCCTTGCCGAGGTCGACGACGACATGGCCGAACTCGGCGCGCTTGACGACGCCGGTGATGATCTCGTTGACCCGATCCTTGTACTCCTCGAACTGGCGGTCGCGCTCGGCGTCGCGGACCTTCTGGACGATGACCTGCTTCGCCGCCTGCGCGGCGATGCGGCCGAACTCGATCGGCGGCAGCGGATCGACGATGAAGTCGCCGAGCTGCGGGTTGGGCTGGAGCTTGGCGGCGTCGGCGAGGTTGATCTGCTTGAAGAAATCCTCGGGCGCGTCGACGACTTCGAGGACGCGCCACAGCCGCAGGTCGCCGGTCTTGGCATCGATCTTGGCGCGGATGTCGTTCTCGGCGCCGTAGCGGGCGCGCGCCGCCTTCTGGATCGATTCCTCCATCGCCTCGATGACAATCATCCGGTCGATCGACTTCTCGCGGGCGACGGCGTCGGCGATGGCGATCAGCTCGGCGCGGTTGGCGGTGACCGAGGCAACCTTGGTGGCGGTAGCGGCTTGGGCCATGTCAGTCCTCATCCTCTGTGTCGTCGGCCGGCAGTTCGACCAGCTCGTCGGCGCCCGTGGTATCGAGCGGGCGCGTCGCCTGGATCAGCTTGTTGGTCAGCACCAGCTTGGCGCTGTCGATCGCGGCGAACGGAACGAGGACCGGGCCGACGCTCGGCACGTCGAAGCTAACATTTGCGCCCTCGACCGGGCCGATCGCCCCATGGAGGCGGACGCGGCCGTCGACGGGTCCGGTCAAGCGGACACGGACGTCGTGGCCAATCCACTTGACATAGTCCGCCAGCCGGGTGAGCGGCCGGTCGATCCCCGGCGACGACACTTCGAGCGCATATTCCGCCTCGATCGGGTCGGCCGCGTCGAGCATGTCCGACAGCGCGCGGCTGAGCGTCTCGCACTGTTCGAGCGTCAGCTGGCCGGTCGCCGGGTCCTCCGCCATCACCTGGAGCGTCTGCCCGGCCTTGCCGCCGTTCATCTGCACGCGCACGAGGTCGAGCCCCTGGGCGGTGGCGATCGGCGCGATCAGGTCGGTCAGGACGGCAGGCGTGGCCAAGGCGACTCCGGTGGTTGACGACAAGTTTCGGCGGCGGCGCGGGAGCGTCCCGACCGACCTTCGCAAGCTGACGATGTGAAGATGCGGCCGCTATAACCGGCTCCGCGTCCCGCCGCAAGGATGGTGTGCAAAATGACACCGAGCCGCCGCCGGGCCTCGATAAAAGCGCCCGGCAAATCTTTGCCGACATCACGAGGAGCACCATGGCACTACCAGCGGTAACCCTGAAGCCGATCAAGCCCGGCTCCTTCACCTTCAGCGGGTTCGTCGTGTCGGCAGCGATGGTGGCCGCGCTGGCCGCGCTGTTGAAGCTGTTGCAGAAAACGAGCGGCCCGATGGTCGTCGTCACCGGCGACAGCCGCGTGCACGCCTGCCGCCTCGTCGGGCCGGGACCGGTGCCCGTCGGCATCGCCGTCGACCGCAGCTGGTCTTCGCTGAACAAGGACAACGACGACAGCTTCACGGTCGACGATGTCCGGCTATCGGCCGACGGCACGCTCGCGGCGACCTGGTCGACCGGGCTCAACGACGCCTATGTCGAGATCGTCGACATGGCGAGCGGCGCGGTGCTGTTCGACGTCAGCGACGTCACCGTCCTCGACTATGTCCCGACAGGGATCAAGTCGACCGATGCCGACGTCCCTGCTTCCCTGGCGGACATGCAGAGCTGGCTGGACGCGGAGATGACCAAGGACGGCGAGAAGCCGCCGTTCCCGATCCTCATCGCCACCCTGATCCAGGAGAACAGCGACTTGAAGGCGGCGCGGTGCACGGTCGACGGCGGCTGGCTGATCACCGTCGGCGTGCGCTTCTCGATCAGCCGGCCCGACGGTACGGACTTCGGCCCCGGCGAGGAGGCGGATTTTTTCTGGTTCGTGTTGAAGCGGGTCGGCGACAGCCTCGTCGTCACCAGCCAGGGCTTCGCCAAGCCGCCGCCGGAAACCTTCGACGAGCCGGCCGCGCCGGTCGAGATCGCGCTCGGGGCGGAGCTGCCGGGCGGCGGGCGGCAGCTGCTGCTCGGCGGCAAGGCGGCCAAGCTGCCGACGGCGCTGAAGTCGGGGGTCAGGCTGTTCCGGGGTCCGTGGGCGTGACTGCGCCCCGCGCGCGGCAGGCGTCGGAGCAGTAGCGGACCTGGTCCCAGTCGCGCGCCCACTTCCGGCGCCAGGCGAACGGCCGGGCGCAGGCGGCGCAGGTCCTGGTCGGCAGGTCGGCCTTCTTGCGCATCCGGGCCATCGTCAGGCGGCCAGCGCGCGGTCGAGAAAGGCTTCGATCCGGCCGAGGTCGACGTCGCGGGCGACGAACGCCGCGCCGATGCCGCGCGCGAGGATGAACGGCAGCGTGCCGGCGGCCATCTTCTTGTCCTGGCGCATGTGCGCGATCAGGGGCGCGGCGTGCGCAGCGAACGGCCGGGGGTCGACCGGCAGGCCGGCGGCGGCGAGATGGGCGACGACGCGCGCGACGTCGGCGG
>CAXUEV010000204.1:0-3773 GCA_964250105.1 uncultured Sphingomonadaceae bacterium | reverse complement strand
GCGAGGCGCGGGTTGGCGCGGTCGGCGGCGAACAGGAACTGGGTCAGGTCGTTGGTGCCGATCGACAGGAAGTCGATCCGCGCGAACAGCACGTCGAGGCATTCGGCGAGCGCCGGCACTTCGAGCATCGCGCCGTAGCGGACCTGGCGCGGCAGCTCGCGGCGGCTGCGCACGAGCCAGTCGCGCTGCGCCTCGACCAGCGCCTTCGCCTCGTCGAACTCCCACGGCTCGCTGATCATCGGGAACATGATGTTGAGCGTACGTCCCGCCCCGGCTTCGAGCAGCGCCCGCGCCTGGACCTTCATCAACCCGGCGCGGCCGAGCGCGAGGCGGATCGCGCGCCAGCCCATCGCCGGGTTCTCGTCGTCGGCGTCGCCCTCGCGCATGTACGGCACCGCCTTGTCGCCGCCGATGTCGACCGTGCGGAACACCACCGGGCGGTCGCCGGCGGCGTCGAGCACGCTCCTGTACAGCGCGGTCTGGCGCTCGCGGCGCGGCAGCGTCGCCGAGACGAGGAACTGGAATTCGGTGCGGAACAGGCCGATGCCGTCGGCATTGGTCTGGTCGAGCGCGGCGGCGTCGTCGCGCAGGCCGGCGTTCATCATCAGCGCGATCCGCGTGCCGTCGCGCGTCACCGCCGGCAGGTCGCGCAGCCGGGCGTATTCGGCCTGGCGCGCGGCCTTGACCGCGCTCGTCGCGTCGAACGACTTGACCATCGCCGGCGACGGGCGGACGAGCACCGCGCCGGCGCTGCCGTCGACCAGCAGCTCGTCGCCGTCGGCGATCGTCGTCCTTATGTCGCGGACGCGGCCGACCACCGGCACCCCCATCGCGCGGGCGACGATCGTCACGTGCGCGGTCAGCGAGCCTTCCTCAAGCACGACCCCCTTCAGGTAGCGGCGGTCGTATTCGAGCAGCTCGGCCGGCCCGAGGTTGCGCGCCAGCAGCACCGTGTCGCCGCGCAGGCCGAGCTGCGCCGCGGTGCCGAGCTGGCCCGAGACGATGCGGATCAGCCGGTTCGACAGATCGTCGAGGTCGGTCAGCCGCTCGCGCAGATACGGGTCGTCGATCGAGCGCATCCGCGCCCGCGTCCGCTGCTGGACGCGCTCGATCGCGGCTTCGGCGGTCAGGCCCGAATCGATCGCCTCGTTGATCCGCCGCGACCAGCCCTCGTCGTAGGCGAACATCTTGTACGTCTCGAGGACGTCGTCGTGGTCGCCGCCGCCGAGGAACTCGACCTGGCCCATCATCTTGTCGATCTGCTCGCGCATTCGCACGAAGGCAGCGTAGACCCGCGCGCGCTCGGCCTCGATGTCGTCGGCGACGGTATGCTCGATGACGACGCGCGGCTGGTGGAGCACGGCGATGCCGCGGCCAAGCCCGTCGACCAGCTTGAGCCCGGTCATCCGCACCGGCCCGCTCGCCTGCGCCCGCGCCCGCGCGACGGCGACGTCGTCGATCAGCCCGGCGCCGGCGATCAGCTCGGCGAGCACCATCGCCACCGTCTGGAGCACCTCGATCTCGACCTCGGCATAGTCGCGCGGGTCGGCGTGCTGGACACAGAGCACGCCGACCGACGCCTCGCGGCGGATGATCGGCACGCCGGCGAACGAGTGGAAGATTTCCTCGCCGGTCTCGGGCTTGTAGGCGAAATCGGGGTGGGCGCGCGCCTCGGCGAGGTTGAGCGGCTCGCGCGTCGCCGCGATCGACCCGACCAGCCCCTCGCCCATCGCCATCCGCGTGACATGGACCGCCTCCTGCGCCAGCCCGCGGGTGGCGTAGAGCTCGAGCACGCCGTCGCGCAGCAGGTAGATCGAGGCGACTTCGGAATCGAGCTGGTCGGCGACGACGCCGACGACCTGGTTGAGCTTCGCCTGGGCGCTGCCCTTCGCCGCCATGACGTCGTGCAGCCGGCGCAGGATCTCGCGCGCGGGCGTGACCGCGATCATGCCGCGCGGCTGCCGAGCGCGGCTTCCGCCTCGGCGACGAGCTCGGCGATGATCGCGGCGACCGGCGTCACCGCGGTGACCATGCCGACCGACTGGCCCGCCATCAGCGAGCCGGCCTCGACGTCGCCGTCGACCACCGCCCGGCGCAGCGCCCCGGCCCAGTAATGCTCGATCTGGAGCTGCCCCTCGGCGAGGCCGATCTGCCCGGCGTCGACCTGCGCCGCGATCTCGCGCTGCTTGGCGGCGAACGCCTCGCTGCCGGCGTTCTTCAGCGCGCGCACCGGGATCACCGGGAGCCGCGGATCGAGCTGGACGCTGGCGACGGCGTCGCGCGCCGAGGCGCGGACGAAGGCACGCTTAAAATTGGCGTGGGCGACCGATTCGGCCGCCGCGGCGAAGCGCGTGCCGAGCTGGACCCCGCTCGCGCCCATCTCGAGATAGGCGGCGATCGCCGACCCGCGGCCGATGCCGCCGGCGACGAACACCGGCACCTCGCGGATCGCCGGCAGTATCTCCTGCGCCAGCACGCCGGTCGACACCGGCCCGATATGGCCGCCCGCCTCCGAGCCCTCGATGACGATCGCGTCGACGCCCGAGCGGACGAGCTTCCTCGCCAGCGACAGCGCCGGGGCGAAGCACATCAGCTTCGCGCCGCTCGCCTTGATCCGCTCGATCGCGCCGCCCGGCGGCAAGCCCCCGGCGAGGACGACATGGCCGACCTGGTGGCGCGCGCAGATGTCGATCAGCTCGGCCATCGCCGGGTGGAGGGTGATCAGGTTGACCCCGAACGGCGCGGTCGTCAGCGCACGCGTCGCGGCGATCTCGGCGTCGAGCGCGGCCGGCGGCATCGCCCCGCAGGCGATCACGCCGAAGCCGCCGGCGTTCGAGATGGCGCTCACGAGGTGGCGCTCGCTGACCCAGGTCATCGCGCCCGCCATGACCGCGTGGCGGCTGCCGAGGAAGGCGCGGCCGCGGGCGGACAGCGCGTCGAGGCGGGTCACGTCACCGCGTCCAGCCCATAGGCGGTGTGGAGCACGCGCACCGCCAGCTCGGTATATTCCTCGGCGATCAGCACGCTGATCTTGATCTCCGACGTGGTGATCGCCTGGATGTTGATGCCGCGGTCGGCGAGCGCCTGGAACATCGTCACCGCGACCCCGGCGTGGCTGCGCATGCCGACGCCGACGACCGAGATCTTCGCCACCGCGTCGTCGGAGATGACGTCGGTGAAGCCGATCGCCGCCTTCATCCGCGCGAGCACGTCCTGCGACAGCGCCAGTTCGGTCCGCGGCACGGTGAAGGTGACGTCGGTGGTGCCGGCGACATAGGCGATGTTCTGGACGATCATGTCGACGTTGACGTTGGCGGCGGCGAGCGGGCCGAACAGCGCGGCGACGATGCCGGGCCGGTCGGGCACGCCGGCGACGGTGATCTTCGCCTCGTTGCGGTTGTAGGCGACCCCGGCGATCAGTTCCTGTTCCACGATCTCGTCCTCATCGACCACGAGCGTGCCCGGCGTGTCGCTGAAGCTCGACAGCACCTGGACGCGGACCTTTTCCTTCATCGCCAGCTCGACCGAGCGCGTCTGCAGCACCTTCGCCCCGACCGACGCCAGTTCGAGCATCTCCTCATAGGTGATGCGGTCGAGCTTGCGCGCGCGCGGCACGATCCGCGGGTCGGTCGTATAGACGCCGTCGACGTCGGTATAGATGTCGCAGCGGTCGGCCTTCAGCGCCGCCGCCAGCGCCACCGCCGACGTGTCCGAGCCGCCGCGCCCGAGCGTCGTCACGCGGCCGTCGGCGCCGATGCCCTGGAAGCCCGGGA
>CAXUEV010000203.1:0-3777 GCA_964250105.1 uncultured Sphingomonadaceae bacterium | reverse complement strand
CGTGCGCGGCGCGCCGCAGCGCGAGCTCGCGCAGCGCCGACAGGTTCGACTTGGAAAAGAAATGGCCGAGCGCGCGCGACGCCTCGTCGGGGACATAGACCTTGCCCGCCTTGAGCCGCTCGATCAGCTCGTCGGGCGGGATGTCGACGATCTCGACCTCGGCGGTATCGAGCATGCGGTCGGGCACGGTCTCGCGGACGCGGACGCGGGTGAAGCTGGCGACGACGTCGTTCAGGCTCTCGACGTGCTGGATGTTGACCGTCGAGAAGACGTCGATGCCGGCGGCGAGCAATTCGTCGACGTCCTGGTAGCGTTTGGGGTGGCGGCTGCCGGGGGCGTTGGTGTGGGCGAGCTCGTCGACCAGCACCAGCGCCGGGCGGCGGGCGAGGACGGCGTCGAGGTCCATCTCGGTCAGCGTCCGCCCCTGATAGGCGATGTCGCGCCGCGGCACGATCTCGAACGGCCGCACCAGCGCCTCGGTCTCGGCGCGGCCGTGGGTCTCGACGACGCCGATGACGATGTCCTCGCCCGCCTTGAGCCGCGCCGCGCCGTCGCTGAGCATCTCGTAGGTCTTGCCGACCCCGGGGGCGGCGCCGAGGAACACCTTGAGCCGGCCGCGCCCTTCCTGCGCGGCGGCGGCGAGGAAGGCTTCGGGGGCGGGGCGATCGATCTCGGGCGGGCGGCTGCTCACCCCGCCGGTTGTGCCGCGATCCGGTCGAGTTGTCGATTGAGCGCCAGCAGGTTGACGTGCGGCTCGCCGATCAGGCCGAGCGCGGGGGCGACGACCGCCGCCTCGACCAGCGCCCGGACCTGCGCCTCGGGCAGTTTACGCGCGGCGGCGACGCGCGGCACCTGGATCAGCGCGGCGGCGGGCGACAGGTCGGGATCGAGCCCCGAGGCGCTGGCGGTGACGAGGTCGGCGGGGATGTCGCCGGTCATGCCCTGCGCGCGGCGCGCGGCGATGTCGCCGGCGATGCGGTCGTTCAGCGCCTTCGACGTCGGCCCGAGGTTCGATCCCGACGACGCCGACGCGTCATAGCCCTTGCCCGCCGCCGACGGCCGCGAGTTGAAGTAGCGCGGCGCGGCGAACGACTGGCCGATCAGCTCGGAGCCGGTGACGACGCCGTTATCGACGATCAGGCTGCCGTTCGCCTGGTGCGGCAGCGCCGCCTGGCCGATGCCGAGCACGGCGAGCGGATAGGCGCCGCACAGCAGGAGGGTGAACAGGATCGTCAGCACCAGCGCCGGCCGCAGCCCCGACAGGAAGTTCGAGTTCATCGTTCAGTCCTTCACGCGAGGCCGATGCCGGAGACGACGAGGTCGACCAGCTTGATGCCGACGAACGGCGCGACCAGCCCGCCGGCGCCGTAGATCGTCAGGTTGCGCGCCAGCAGCGGCCCGGCCCCGATCGGCCGGTAGGTGACGCCGCGCAGCGCCAGCGGCACGAGCAGCGGGATGATCAGCGCGTTGAAGATGATCGCCGACAGGATCGCGCTGGTCGGCGTCGCGAGGCCCATGACGTTGAGGACGGCGAGCCCCGGATAGAGGACGACGAACATCGCCGGCAGGATGGCGAAGTACTTCGCGACGTCGTTGGCGATCGAGAAGGTGGTCAGCGCGCCGCGGGTCATCAGCAGCTGCTTGCCGAGGCCCACGATCTCGATCAGCTTGGTCGGGTCGCTGTCGAGGTCGACCATGTTGCCCGCCTCGCGCGCCGCCTGGGTGCCGGTGTTCATCGCCACCCCGACATCGGCCTGGGCGAGCGCGGGGGCGTCGTTGGTGCCGTCGCCGCACATCGCCACGAGCCGGCCGCCGTGCTGCTCCTTGCGGATATAGGCGAGCTTGTCCTCGGGCGTCGCCTGGGCGAGGAAGTCGTCGACCCCGGCCTCGGCGGCGATCGCGGCCGCGGTCAGCGGGTTGTCGCCGGTGATCATCACCGTGCGGATGCCCATCTTGCGCAGCTCGCCGAAGCGCTCGCGGATGCCCGCCTTGACGATGTCCTTCAGGCTGACCGCGCCGAGCAGCCGGCCGTCGCGGACGACGGCGAGCGGCGTGCCGCCGGCGCGGGCGATCTCGTCGGTGACGCGGCGCAGCTCGGCGGCGGCGGGATCGTTCGCGTCGGCGGTCTTGAGCACCGAGTCGACCGCGCCCTTCTGGATCAGCGTCGAACCGAAGCGGATGCCCGACAGCCGCGTCTGCGCGGTGAAGGCGATCGCCTCCGCCCCGGCCGGGCGGGCGAGGTCGCCGACGCCGTATTTCTCGCGCGCCAGCACGAGGATCGAGCGGCCCTCGGGCGTCGTGTCGTCGAGGCTGGCGAGGCCGACCGCCTCGGCGAGGTCGCGGACGGCGGTGCCGCCGACGGGGACGAACTCGGTCGCCTGGCGGTCGCCGATCGTGATCGTGCCGGTCTTGTCGAGCAGCAGCACGTCGATGTCGCCCGCCGCCTCGACCGCGCGGCCCGACTTCGCCAGCACGTTGAAGCGGACCAGCCGGTCCATGCCGGCGATGCCGATCGCCGACAGCAGCGCCGCGATCGTCGTCGGGATCAACGTGATCAGCAGCGCCGACAGGATGACGACGGGCACCGCGCCGCCGGCGTAGCGGGCGAAGGTCGGGATCGTTGCCACCGCGATCAGGAAGATGATCGTCAGGCCGACGAGGAGGATCGTCAGCGCGATCTCGTTCGGCGTCTTCTGGCGCTCGGCGCCCTCGACCAGCGCGATCATGCGGTCGAGGAAGCCCTGCCCCGGCCCGGCGGTGACGCGGATCTTGAGCCAGTCGGAGACGACGCGGGTGCCCGCGGTCACCGCCGAGCGGTCGCCGCCGCCCTCGCGGATGACGGGGGCGCTCTCGCCGGTGATCGCCGCCTCGTTGACGCTGGCGACGCCCTCGACGACCTCGCCGTCGGCCGGGATCAGGTCGCCGCTCTCGACGAGGACGACGTCGCCGACCCTGAGCGCCGACGCCGCGACGGTCTCGATGCCGGCGGCGGTCACGCGGCGGCCGGTCAGCTCGCCCTTGGTCGCGCGCAGCGACGCCGCCTGCGCCTTGCCGCGCCCCTCGGCGAGCGCCTCGGCGAAGTTGCCGAACAGGACCGTCAGCCACAGCCAGAAGACGAGCTGGCCCTTGAAGCCGGCGGTGCCGCCGCCGATGCCGGTCACCAGCATGACGGTCACCAGCAGCGCGACGACCGCGGTGACGAACATGACGGGATTGCGCACCAGCTTGCGCGGATCGAGCTTGGCGAACGAATCGCCGATCGCCGGGCCGAGCAGGTCGGCGGTGAACAGCGAGGGGGATGCGGCGCGGGCCATGGTCGGGCGCTCCTAGAACAGCGTGCCGCGGAGCATCGCCGTGTGTTCGGCGATCGGTCCCAGCGCGAGCGAGGGCAGGAAGGTCAGGCCGCCGACGATCAGGATGACGGCGCAGAGCAGGCCGACCCACAGCGGCCCGGTGGTCGGGAACGATCCGGTCGACGCCGGCACGACCCGCTTGGCGGCGAGGCTGCCGGCGATCGCCAGCATCGGCACGATGACGAAGAAGCGCCCGAGCCACATCGCCACGCCGAGCAGCGAATCGTAGAACGGCGTGCTCGCGGTCAGCCCGGCGAAGGCGCTGCCGTTGTTGCCCACCGCGGAGGTGAAGGCGTAGAGCATCTCCGAGAAGCCGTGCGGCCCCTGGTTGGCGAGCCCGGCGAGGCCGTCCTTGGTCACCGCCGCCCAGCCGGTGAAGCCGAGGATGATCAGCGGCAGCACGGCGATCGCCAGCACCGCGAGC
>CAXUEV010000202.1:0-3786 GCA_964250105.1 uncultured Sphingomonadaceae bacterium | reverse complement strand
CGGCGGTCGCTCGCCGGCCGCCGGCTCGTGCCGGGGTTCATCGACACCCAGGTCAACGGCGGCGGCGACCGGCTGTTCAACGACGATCCGTCCGTCGCGACGATCGCCGCGATCGGCGCCGCGCACCGCCGCTTCGGCACGACCGGCTTCCTGCCGACGCTGATCAGCGACGACCTCAGCATCGTCCGCGCCGCCGTCGCCGCGGTCAAGGCGGCGATCGCCGCGGGGGTGCCGGGCGTGCTCGGCATCCATATCGAGGGGCCGTTCCTCAACGTCAGCCGCCGCGGCATCCACCACGCCGACAAGATCATCGAGCTCGGCGAGGACGGCTTCGCCGCGCTGACGGGCCCGACCAACGGCCGCACGCTGGTGACGCTCGCGCCCGAGCGGACGACGCCGGCGATGATCCGCCGCCTGGCCGCCGCCGGCGTGATCGTCGCCGCCGGCCACACCAACGGCAGCTACGCCAAGGTCCGCGCCGGGCTCGACGCCGGCATCACCGGCTTCACCCATCTGTTCAACGCGATGTCGCCGCTGACCAGCCGCGAGCCGGGCGCGGTCGGCGCCGCGCTCGAGGACGTGATGTCGTGGTGCGGGCTGATCGTCGACGGCCATCACGTCGACCCGGTGACGCTGCGGCTGGCGCTGCGGTGCAAGCCGTTCAACCGCTTCATGCTCGTCACCGACGCGATGCCGAGCGTCGGCTCGGCGAACAAATCGTTCATGCTCCAAGGCGAGGCGATCACCGCCACCGGCGGCATCTGCGTCAACGCCGCCGGCCGCCTCGCCGGCTCGGATCTCGACATGGCGGCGGCGGTCAGGAACGCCGTCGCCATGCTCGGCGTGTCGCTCGCCGACGCGGTGCGCATGGCCAGCCGACACCCGGCCGAGTTCCTCCGCCTCGGCGACCGCTACGGGCGGATCGCCGCCGGCTACCGCGCCAACCTCGTCGAGCTCGGCGACGACGGCGCGGTGGTGCGGACGTGGATCGACGGCCGGCCCGACGCCGACTGACCGTTCAGGTCGGGTCGATCGTGCCCATCGCGATCATGCGCAGCGCGTTCATGCCGGGGATGAAGAAATAGTCGCCGCCGCGGGTGGCGACGAACTCGGGCAGGTCGGCGGCGATCACCGTCGCCGCGTTCGCCGGGCCGGCGGGGATGACGTGCTTGATCCGCTCGCCGTCCTCGGGGCGGCCGCGGCTGCCGATCAGCGGGCAGGTGTCGTTGCCGGCGTCGAAGTCGAGCCCGTAGTTCATCCACTGCTGCTGGACGAACTCGAACTGGCGGAACAGGCTGGCGCACATCGCCATGAAGATGACGCCCTTGTCGCCGCCCGGATCGATATAGGGCAGCCCGCGCCTGAGGATGCGCCGGCGGTTGGTCAGCGTCGACGCGGCGGCGTCGCCGACCGCCTTCGGATCGAGCATGTCGCGCGGGTTCGACCGGCGGATATGCGCGCCGAGCGGACAGACCTGGCCGTCGCGGTCGCCGCCGTAGCGGAAGCCGGTCAGCAGCTTGGTATACTGGTCGAGCCGCTTGCGCTCGGCCTCGTCGCGCGGCGTGCGCAGCGCGATCTCGAGGCAGTCGGCATATTCGGCGACCAGCCGCTGGTGGTCGGCCCAGGTCGGCGCGACGAGCAGCGGCAGCCCCGACGGCCAGCGCCCGACGATCTTGGCGCGGACGGTCGCCTCGGCGGCGTCGGCGGCGTCGCCGGTCACCGCCTGCCACAGCGCGACGAGCCGCACGACGTCCTTGTCCCACGCGGCGACGTCCTGGCGCAGCTTGCGATAGACCATGAAGGTGCCGTTGCGCGCGAAGCTCGCCGGCTCGGTCGTCGCCGGCACCTCCTGGCCCTCGTCGACCTGGCCGAGGATGAACTCGCCTGCGGCGAGCGGCGACCAGCCCTTGGCGGACTCGTACTTGCCGCCGCCGATCACCGCCAGCGCCTCGGCGTCGGGGTCGAACTGGCCGGTGAAGACCGGATCGCTGATGCCGTCGACGAAGCCGAAATGCTCCTTGGCGACGAACACCTCGGCGCCGCCGGGTCCGACGCCCTCGCGCAGCGCCGCCGAGTCCTGCCAGCGTTCGCCGGTGGCGCCGTGGCCGGCGAGCAGCGTGACGCCGTCGCTCGCCAGCGCCGCCAGCCGTTCGGTCCAGACGTCGAGCGCCGCCACCGGGCGGCCGTCGGCCTCGGCACCGACGTTGAGCGACACCCAGACATGGACCGCCGCCGCGTCGTGCCAGACGCCGTCCCAATGTTCGGGCGCGCTGGCGCCGATGTCGCCGAGGATGCCGGCGCGGCACGCCATGCCGTCGATGAACTCGTCGGGCAGCAGCCGCAGCGTCTCGGTCGGCAGGTCGAGCGCGCGCAGCCCCTGGAAGGTGAAGCCGAGGTTCATCGTCACCGCGGGCTTGACCGTCTTGCCGGCGGCGTCCTTCGGCCACGGCGCGGCGGTGGTGACGTCGCGCCGCAGCGCGTCGACGAAGCGGCGGCCGGCGGCCGGACTGCCGAGATTGAAGAACAGGTGGCGCGTGTAGGGGAAGCCGTAGCGGCCGTAGGGCCGGTGGATATTGCCCTGGATGTCGGCGAGGTCGAGCGCGGTCACGGGGTCACCGAACGAAATTCGCCCGCGGCCTGCGTCCGCTCGTCGGGCGCGACGGCGGCGAGGAAGCGCCCGAACGCGGCGTGCAGCGCGGCGTCGCCCTGGCCCTGGCTGTCGATCGCGAAGCGGGTGAACTGCTGCTGGACGAACAGCGCCTTGAGCACCGCCGGCAGATCGGCGCCGGGGCCGGCGCGGAACGGCGCGCGGCCGACGCCGACGAGGCGGCGGTAGAGCAGATACGCCAGCAGCAGCACGACGCCGACGAGCAGCGGCACGACGACGACCCCCCAGGCGACGATCGCGGCGACGATGGGGAAGCGCTGCCCGGCGCCGAACAGCGCGAGGACGCCGTCGAGCCCGAGCGCCGCCAGCCACACGACGAGGGCGAGCGCGGCGACGCCGGCGGCGGCGAAGAGCGGCGTCGTGCGCAGCGGGGTCTCGGGCAGGTCGGGGGTGGTCGCCCAGTAATCGTTGAACGGCATCGTCGTCTCGACCTGGCAATCCGTGATGTATTTGTGGAACTGGTCGGCGTTGGTCGCGGCGAAGCCGGTGCAATGGCCGAAGATCTCGACGAGGTCGCCCGCCATCGTCGCCCACAGCGTGTCGGTATAGGCGCGCAGCGTCGCCGCGGCGTCGCCGCGGGCGTCGATGTCGGCGGCGAACAGCAGGAACGGCTGCGCCAGCCGATCGACCGGCTGCGGCACCAGCGGATCGGTCTGGCGCCACGGCAGCAGCCCCAGCAGCGCGTCGCCCGAGACGCGGCCGTTGAAGCTCGGCTGGTCGACGATGACGAAGCGGGCGAAATGGTTCTGCGTGTTGCGCGCGAACGGCGACGGCGGGTCGCCCGGCGGCGACGCCGCGGTCTGGCGGCCGGTCGGCAGCAGCGCCAGCGTCTCGGCCAGCGCGCTGCGGTCGCGGCGCGTTTCGCCGGGGCTGCCGTCGACCTTGAAGGTGCGGATCGGCGCGAGGCAGGTGAGGAAATAATGGCCGCAGTCGAGGTTGGGCATCGCTCCGTCCCCTAGCCGTGCGCGGCGATGAAGCCGCGCCGGGCGGCGTCGGCCTTCTGCGTCGCCACCGAGGCGATCGGCGCATAGCCGGGCGCGGCGAGCGAATTGGCCTGCGCCGCGAGCGTCTGCCGATAGGCGGCGGCGAAGGCGGCGGCGTCGTCGCGGGCATGGACC
>CAXUEV010000201.1:0-3799 GCA_964250105.1 uncultured Sphingomonadaceae bacterium | reverse complement strand
CGCGACGCGCGCGACGCCGCGCGCGATGCCGCGCCGCTGGTCATGGCCGGCGACGCCGCCTTGCTCGACACCTCCGAACTCGATATAGAGGCCGCCGTCGCCCGTGCGATCGCGCTCGTCGAAGCGCGGCTGCGGGGCGGCTAGCAGACATTGGGGTCGGGCGCGGGCGAGGCTCGCGTCCGCGCTTCCGCCTGCGGATCAAGGCGGCCGGCATGGTGCCGGGCGTCGGCGAGGAACGGCCGGCATGGTGCCGGGCGCGTGTAAAAGGTACGAACTGAATGGCTTCCGCTGCCCAACCGACCCGCGACGATTTCGCGGCGATGCTCGAAAGCTCGCTCGGCAAGAATCAATCGTTCGAGGGCCGGGTCGTCAAGGGTCGCGTCACCGCGATCGAGAATGATCTCGCGGTGATCGACGTCGGACTGAAGTCGGAGGGCCGCGTGCCGCTCCGCGAATTCGCCGCCCCCGGCATGAAGGCCGAGATCGAGGTCGGCGACGAGGTCGAGGTCTATGTCGACCGCGTCGAGAACGCGATGGGCGAGGCGATGCTGTCGCGCGACCGCGCCCGCCGCGAAGCCGCATGGGATACGCTCGAGACGCAGTACGCCGCCAACGAGCGCGTCGAGGGCGTCATATTCGGCCGCGTCAAGGGCGGCTTCACCGTCGACCTGTCGGGCGCGGTCGCCTTCCTGCCCGGCAGCCAGGTCGACATCCGCCCGGTGCGCGACGTCACCCCGCTGATGAACCTGCCGCAGCCGTTCGTCATCCTCAAGATGGACAGGAAGCGCGGCAACATCGTCGTCTCGCGCCGCTCGATCCTCGAGGAGACGCGCGCCGAGCAGCGCACCGGCCTGATCCAGTCGCTCGCCGAGGGCCAGATCGTCGACGGCGTCGTCAAGAACATCACCGACTACGGCGCGTTCGTCGACCTCGGCGGCATCGACGGCCTGCTCCACGTCACCGACATGAGCTACAAGCGCGTCGGCCATCCGTCCGAAGTGCTCAACATCGGCGACACGCTCCGCGTGCAGATCGTCCGCATCAACCGCGAGACGCAGCGCATCAGCCTTGGCATGAAGCAGCTCGAGGCCGATCCGTGGTCAGCGGCGGCGGCGAAATACCCGGTCGACAGCAGGCACAAGGGCCGCGTCACCAACATCACCGAATACGGCGCCTTCGTCGAGCTCGAGGCCGGCATCGAGGGGCTGGTCCACGTCTCCGAGATGAGCTGGGTCAAGAAGAACGTCCACCCCGGCAAGATCGTCAGCACCAGCCAGGAAGTCGAGGTGATGGTGCTCGAGGTCGACGAGGACAAGCGCCGGATCTCGCTCGGCCTCAAGCAGGCGCAGCGCAACCCGTGGGAGGTGTTCAAGGAAGAGCATCCCGAAGGGTCGATCGTCGAGGGCGAGGTCAAGAACACGACCGAGTTCGGCCTGTTCATCGGGCTCGACGGCGACGTCGACGGCATGGTCCATATGTCGGACATCGCCTGGGGCCTCAGCGGCGAGCAGGCGCTGGCGACGCACCACAAGGGCGAGCGCATCCGCGCCAAGGTCATCGAGGTCGACGTCGACAAGGAGCGCATCAGCCTCGGCATCAAGCAGCTCGACGAGGGCAGCGCCGCCGCGCCGGCCGCGCATGCCGACGGCGGCAGCGACCTGCGCAAGAACCAGATCGTCACCTGCACCGTCGTCGAGAACCGCGACGGCGGCATCGAGGTCCAGGTCGGCGAGGACGGGCCGCTCGCGTTCATCAAGCGCGGCGACCTCAGCCGCGACCGCGACGAGCAGCGCGCCGAGCGCTTCCAGGCGGGCCAGAAGGTCGACGCCATGGTCATCGGCTTCGAACGCGGCAAGAAGCCGATGCTGAGCATCAAGGCGATGCAGATCACCGAGGAGAAGGCCGCGGTCGCGCAGTACGGCTCGTCCGACTCGGGCGCGTCGCTCGGCGACATCCTCGGCGCCGCGCTCAACCGCGCCAAGGATGGCGACAAGGGCTGATCGTCACGGATCCCGAACCTGAGCCCCGCCGACCGATGGGTCGGCGGGGCTTTCGTCTGCCCGCGGCCGCTGGTGCGCCGCCGCCGCCTCGGCTAGCGTCGTTCCCGAGGGGACTACGCCATGGCCACCGCCGCGCTCCGCCCATCGTTGTTCGACCGCATCGTCACCGACCGCGCGCTCGGCGTCGGTGCCGGCGTCATGCTCGCGGTCGTCGCCGTCGCGGTGGTCCGCGGCCAGGCCGACTGGAGCCGCATCTCGTGGCACGTCTGGGCGCATCTCGCGACGATGGCGACCGCGCTGGCGCTGACCCCGGCGATGCTTTGGCGCGCCAAGGGCAGCGCGTCGCACCGCCTGCTCGGCCGGATCTGGGCGGGCGCGATGGTGCTGACCGCGCTGTTCAGCCTGCTCATCCGCGACAGCAACCACGGCGCGTTCAGCGTCATCCACATCCTGTCGGTCTATGTCCTCGTCCAGGTGCCGCTGCTCGTCTGGCGGGCGCGGCGCCACCAGGTCGCCCACCACCGGCGCGGTGTCCGCGGCCTCGTCCTCGGCGCGCTGCTGATCGCCGGCTTCTTCACCTTCCCGTTCGACCGGCTGCTCGGCCACTGGCTGTTCACCGGGCCCACTCCCGGCGGCTATAGCCTTGTCCCCATAGCAGGACACTGAGGTCGCCGTTCCGCACGTGCGCGTCCGCCGCCGCGGCCGCCTTGGGCTTGGCGTGGAAGGCGATGCCCAGCCCCGCCGCCTCCAGCATCGGGATGTCGTTGGCGCCGTCGCCGACCGCGAGGCACGCGGCCAGCGGCACGTTGGCCGCGACCAGCTCGGCGCGTTTGGTCGCCGCATCGACCACGGGGCGCGCGACGGTGCCGGTCAGGCGGCCGTCCGCGATCTCGAGCCGGTTGGCGACGACGCGCTCGAAGCCGATCTCCGCCCCGACCGGCTCGGCGAACGCGGTGAAGCCGCCCGACACCAGGATCGTCCGCGCGCCGTTCGCGCGCATCGTTCGCACCAGGGTCACCGCGCCGGGCGTCAGTCGCACCCGCTCGGCCCGGCAGCGCTCGATGATGCTCACGTCCATGCCCTTGAGCAGCGCCACCCGCGCATCGAGCGCCGCGACGAAATCGAGTTCGCCGCGCATCGCCGCCTCGGTCACCGCCGCGACCTCGGCCTTGAGCCCGGCATAGTCCGCCAGCTCGTCGATGCACTCGCACTGGATCATCGTCGAATCCATGTCGGCAATCAGCAGCCGCTTGCGGCGCGGCCTATGCGCGTCCTGCACGACAACGTCGACGTGGGGCAACGCCGCCTCCAGCACCGCCCGCGCATCGCCGGCCCGCAGGTCCTTGCAGCCGAGGTCGGCCGCCTCGCCGTCGTCGAGCCAGACCGGCGCACCGGGTTCGCCGCCCGGCCTGCGCAACGCGTCGCTTGCCGTGGCGACGTCCGCCGCCGACAAGCCGGGCGCGATGAGGGTGACGAGCAGCATTGAATCTCCGGGGAACGGGTCGGTCGCGGTTATCGCGGGCGCGACCGCCACCGGCAAGTCGGCGGTTGCGCCGGCGCTGGCAGAGGCGCTGGCGGAGACGGGCGGCGGCACGATCATCAACGCCGATGCGAGCCAGCTCTACGCCGACCTCCGCATCCTAACCGCGCGCCCGGACGACGCCGACCTCGCCCGCGCGCCGCACCGGCTGTACGGGGTCATCGACGGGGCGGAGGCGTGCTCCGCCGCAGCGTGGGCTGCACTGGCGCGCACCGAGATCGAGGCCGCGCTCGCAGCGGGCAGCCTGCCGATCCTCGTT
>CAXUEV010000200.1:0-3805 GCA_964250105.1 uncultured Sphingomonadaceae bacterium | reverse complement strand
TCGGCAAGTTCCCCTTCATCGGCAACGGCAAGGCGATCGCGCTCGGCGAGGCCGACGGCTTCGTCAAGACGGTGTTCGACGCAGCGACCGGCGAGCTGCTCGGCGCGCACATGATCGGCGCCGAGGTCACCGAGCTGATCCAGGGTTATGTCGTCGCCCGCCAGCTCGAGACGACCGAGGCCGAGTTGCAGGAGACCGTGTTCCCGCATCCGACGCTCAGCGAGATGATGCACGAGAGCGTCCTCGACGCCTACGGCCGGGCGCTGCACTATTAGCCGCACCAGGACGGCGGAACCATCGCCGATTGCCGGCAATTGTTAACCGCCGGCCAGTAATCGGCATGGAGAATCCCGTGGGTCATCTCAACCTGACGTTGCTCGGCATCGTCCTGATCATCGCGATCGTCGCGTTCGTCTATTATATGCGCAAACCGTCGCATCGCCACTCGATGCGCGATGCACCCGAGCGCGGCGAGCCGGGCGCGCCCGACAAGCCGCGCGGGGTTCCGCTCTCGTCCGACGACGTCAAGCGCTCGTAGCCCAGTCGAGCGCGACCGGCTCGAAGCGGCCGGTGGCGGCGTCGAGGATGCGCAGAATGCCGTTGCCGATGTCGAAATGCGCGCCCTGCAGCGCCAGTCGGCCCGCGTCCTCGCGCGACGCGACGAACGGGAAGCTGCGCAGGTTGTCGAGGCTCAGCCGGATCGCGGCGAGTTCGAGCGCCTCCTGCGCGTCGATGTCGTGGCTGATCGCCTGCGCCGCACGGATGCGGTCGCGCGCCGGGGCGATCTCGGCCATCCAGCGGCCGATGAAGGCACCCTGGCCCTCGGCCGCTTCGTCGAACTTGCCGGTCAGCGACGCGGTGATGCCGCCGCAGCGGGCGTGGCCCATGACGACGATATGCTCGACCTCGAGCTGGGTGACGGCGAACTCGATCGCCGCCGACGAGCCGTGCGCGGCGTCGTCGGAGGCATAGCTCGGCACGAGGTTGGCGACGTTCCGCATGACGAACATCTCGCCGGGGGCCGAATCGAAGATGCGCGTCGGGTCGACGCGGCTGTCGGCGCAGGCGACGATCATGATCCGCGGCGACTGGCCGGCGTGGGCAAGCGCGTCGAAACGCGCGCGCTGATCGTTGTACGGTCCGGCGCGGAAACGGCGGTAGCCGTCGATCAGGGTTTCGAAAGCGGCCATGCGGCATCTGCTAGCAGGGGCGGCGGGACAGCTCAACCGGCGTTGGCTTTGTCGCCGGCCGCGCCTATCTAGGCGGGATGATCGAGACCAACTCCGCTCCGCTGCGGGCCCGCAAGCCCGACTGGCTCCGCGTCCGCGCGCCGACTTCGCCGGCGTTCGCCGAGACGCGCTCGCTGATGCGCCGGCTCGGGCTGACGACGGTGTGCGAAGAGGCGGCGTGCCCGAACATCGGCGAGTGCTGGAGCAAGAAGCACGCGACGGTGATGATCCTGGGCGACACCTGCACCCGCGCCTGCGCCTTCTGCAACGTCAAGACCGGCATGCCGCAGGCGGTCGACCTGCTCGAACCCGAACATGTCGCCGAGGCGGCGGGCGAGCTCGGGCTCGAGCATATCGTCGTCACCAGCGTCGACCGCGACGACCTGCCCGACGGCGGCGCCGGCCAGTTCGTCCGCGTCATCGAGGCGCTGCGCCGCCGCGCGCCGGCGACGACGATCGAGATACTGACGCCCGACTTCCGCAACAAGGCCGACCGCGCGGTGGCGGCGATCGTCGCGGCGCGGCCCGACGTCTACAACCACAATCTCGAAACCGTGCCGCGGCTCTACCCGACGATCCGGCCGGGCGCGCGCTACTTCCACTCGCTGCGCCTGCTCGACCGGGTCAAGGCGCTCGACCCGACGATATTCACCAAGTCGGGGCTGATGGTCGGGCTCGGCGAGGAGCGGCTCGAGATGCACCAGGTATTCGACGACATGCGTTCGGCCGACGTCGATTTCCTGACGGTCGGCCAGTATCTGCAGCCGACCCCGCGCCACGCCAAGGTCGTCGACTTCGTCACCCCCGAGACGTTCCGCAGCTATGGCGCGATCGCCCGCGCCAAGGGTTTCCTCCAGGTCGCGGCGACGCCGCTGACGCGGTCGAGCTACCACGCCGGGGCCGACTTCGCGGCGATGAAGGCCAAGCGCAACGCGGCGCTGGCACAAGGCTGAGACGATGCCGCGCCACGTCGAAGACCGTTTCCTGCCGTACACGCCCGAGGAGATGTTCGACCTCGTCGCCGACATCGGCCGCTACGCCGAGTTCCTGCCGTGGGTCCAGGCGATGCGGGTGACGGCGAACGACGGCACGACCGTCGTCGCCGACATGGTCGTCGGCTTCAAGCTGATCCGCGAACGCTTCACCAGCCGGGTGACGCTCGACCGGCCGCGCGCGCTCCATGTCGACTATATCTCGGGGCCGCTCAAATATCTGCGCAACGACTGGCGCTTCGAGCCCGCCCCGGGGGGCACGACGGTCCATTTCGCGGTCGACTTCGAGTTCCAGTCGCGCCTGTTCGAGCGCGTCGCCGGGGTGTTCTTCGGCGAGGCGTTCCGCCGGATGGTCGCGTCGTTCGAGAAGCGCGCGGGCGACCTCTACGGCGTGCCGGCGCGCGCGCGCGGCATCAGCAGTTCGAGCGCGACCAGAACCGCCTGACGCCTGATCTCGCTGCGGCCGAGGTCGCCGAAGCATTTGGTGTCGACCTCGTGCGCGGCGTGTTCCTCGCCGCGGCGGGCGAGGGCGAAGACGACGGTGCCGACCGGCTTCTTCGCCGAGCCGCCGTCGGGACCGGCGATGCCGGTGATCGCCACCGCGACGTCGGCGTGGCTGTGCCGCAGCGCACCGTCGGCCATCGCCCACGCCACCGCCACCGACACCGCGCCGAAGGTGACGAGGATATCGAGGTTGACGCCCAATGATTCGAGCTTGGCCTCGTTCGAATAGGTGACGAAGCCGCGCTCGACGACATCGGACGCGCCGGCGATCTCGGTCAGCACGCCGGCGACCAGCCCGCCGGTGCACGATTCGGCAGTAACGACCCTGAGCCCCGCGGCGCGGTTGGCGTCGATCACCGCCCGCGCGCGGTCGAGGAGTTCGGCGTCGAACATCAGCGCGGAACCCTTACCGTCGCCAGCGCCTGCGCCGCGATGCCTTCGCCGCGGCCGGTGAAGCCGAGGCCCTCGGTCGTCGTCGCCTTGATGCTGACCGCGCCCGGCGCGAGCCCGGTCAGCTCGGCGATGCTTGCGCGGAACGCGTCGCGGTGCGGACCGACCTTGGGCCGTTCGGCGACGATCGTGACGTCGACATGATCGATCACGCCGCCGGCTTCGACGATCAGGCCGCACGCGTGGCGGACGAAACGGTCCGACGAGGCACCGCGCCACGCCTCGTCGCTCGGCGGGAAATGCGTGCCGATATCGCCGGCGCCGATGCAGCCGAGCAGCGCGTCGGTCAGCGCGTGGAGCGCGACATCGGCGTCGCTATGGCCGATCACCCCGGCGTCGTGGGCGACGCGGACGCCGCACAGCCAGAGGTGGTCGCCGGGGCCGAAGCGGTGGACGTCGAAGCCGAAGCCGGTGCGCGCGGTCATCCCTGCCGCCAGCATCGCCTCGGCGCGGGCGAAATCGTCGGCGGTGGTCAGCTTGAACGCCAGCTCGTCGCCGGCGACGAGTACGACGGCGATGCCGGCGGCGCGGGCGACGGCGACATCGTCGGTGGCGTGCCGATCGGCGGCGCGGTGCGCGGCGAGCAGCGGCGCGAAGGCGAAGCCTTGGGGAGTCTGCACGCGGTGAAGC
>CAXUEV010000199.1:0-3847 GCA_964250105.1 uncultured Sphingomonadaceae bacterium | reverse complement strand
GCCGGCACGCGGCCGCGCGCGGCGGCGAACGGCGCGACTTCGTGCGCGACCCTCGCCAGCAGGCCCGCGGCGATGGCCCTGCCGTCGATGATCGCCGCGGTCATGCCTTGGCCGCCGTCAGCTGCTGGAGCTTGCGCATCAGCGCCACCGGATCGCCGTCGATCGTCAGCAGCTTGCTGCGCGCGGACAGCCCGCCGGTGACCTCGACCTCGCGCGGGCGGACCCCGAGCCAGCGGGCGACGGTCGCCTCGACCGCATCGTTCGCCTCGCCGTCGACCGGTGCCGCGGCGACGCGGACGCCGACCTGCGGCTTGCCGTCGGCATCGGCAACGAGCCCCTCGACCGCGTTACGCCCGCCGCGCGGCGAGACGCGCACCGCCAGCCTGACGCCGCCCGGGATTGGCCCCCACGCGAACACGCCCTAGATCGCGCCGGTGTCGAGCAGCACCGCGGGCAGCAGCCGCTGGATCAGGATGATGATCAGGATCAGCACCATCGGCGACAGGTCGATGCCCCCGAGGTCGGGCAGGATGCGCCGGATCGGCCGCAGCAGCGGCTCGGTCAGCCGGTCGAGGAAGCGCAGCACGCCGCGGACGAAGCCGTTGCTCGTGTTGACGACGTTGAACGCGACCAGCCACGACAGGATCGCCTGGAGGATCAGCGCCCAGATCAGCCATTGCAGCACCATGACGACGATGCCGACGATTGCCATCAGTGAATTCATTCAGGCTGCTCCGCGGGGACGTATTCGTTTCGGTAAGGCGGCACCGGCCCGCGCCCCCGCCCGGCCACCCATGAGCATATCCTTGCGGGTGGCCGGGCGGGGGCGCGGGCCGGTGCCGCCCCAGCGAAGCTGGACCAGACTCTAGGGGCTCGGCGCACCTTGCGCAATCGAACCGCCGTCAGGTGTGGACCAGCGTGCCGGCCCCCGCCGCAGTGAAGATCTCGAGCAGCATCGCATGGCCGACGCGGCCGTCGAGAATGACCGCGGCGCCGACGCCGGCCCCGACCGCGGCGACGCAGGTCTCGATCTTGGGGATCATGCCGCCCGAGATCGTGCCGTCGGCGACGAGCGCGGCGATGCTGCGTGGATCGAGGTCGGTCAGCAGCGTGCCTTGCTTGTCGAGCACGCCGGCGACGTCGGTCAGGAGGAACAGCCGCGCCGCGCCGATGGCGGCGGCGATCGCGCCCGCCATCGTGTCGGCGTTGACGTTGTAGGTCGCGCCGTCGACCCCGACCGCGACGGGTGCGATCACCGGCACGATGTCGGCCGCGGTCAGCACGTCGATCAGCCGGCGGTCGACCGCGACCGGCTCGCCGACGAAGCCGAGGTCGACTTCGCGCTCGATGCTGCTGCCGGCGTCGCGCGTCGTCCGCGTCGCCTTGACGACGCGGACGAGGTTGGCGTCCTTGCCCGAGATGCCCGCCGCGCTGCCGCCGGCGGCGTTGATCCACGCGACGAGTTCCTTGTTGATCGAGCCGGCGAGGACCATCTCGGCGACCTCGGCGGTGGCGGCGTCGGTGACGCGCAGGCCGTCGACGAAGCTCGACTTGATGTCGAGCCGCTTGAGCATCGCGCCGATCTGCGGGCCGCCGCCGTGGACCACGACCGGGTTGATGCCGCACGCCTTCAACAGGACGATGTCGTCGGCGAAGTCGCGGGCGAGCGCGGCGTCCCCCATCGCATGGCCGCCGTATTTGACGACGAAGGTCTTGCCGGCATAGCGCTGCAGATAGGGCAGCGCCTCGATCAGCGTCGCCGTCTTGGCCAGCGCCAGCGGGTCGGGGGCGTTACGGTCGGGGGCGGTCATGCCGGCTGCTATACGGGCGACGCCCGGCGACACAAGGCCGCGTGGTAGGCGCCCGCGCATTGTCTCCCGCCGTATTCGTGGTGGCGGACGGCTCGACGCGGCGACTATAAGCGTGGTGCGGCGTGTAGGACAGCGGTGACTTGCCGCGGACGGGGATAGCGATGGATGGCGAAGGCGGCGCGGCGAAGGTCGGCCGGCGGCCGTTCGGCACCACGCCCGACGGCACTGCGGTCGAGGCGATCACGCTGTCGAACGGCCACGGCATCGCCGCGACGGTGATCAGCTACGGCGCCACGCTCCAGGCGCTGGTCGCGCCCGACCGCGACGGCCGGCCGGGCGACATCGCGCTCGGCTTCGCCGATACCGCCGCCTATGTGGCGGCAGCGAGCTACACCGGCGCGACCGTCGGCCGCTTCGCCAACCGCATCGCCCACGGCCGCTTCGCGCTCGACGGCCGCACCTATCAGCTGGCGCGGAACGACCACGGCCGCACGGCGCTCCACGGCGGCGAGCGCGGCTTCGACAAGCGCGTCTGGGAGGTGGTCGCGGTTGGTGACGGCGCGGTCGAACTGCGCCTCGTCAGCGACGACGGCGACCAGGGCTATCCCGGCCGGCTGACCGCGACCGCGACCTACGCGCTCGACGCCGACACGCTGACGCTGACCTATCGCGCGACGACGACCGCGCCGACGATCGTCAACCTCAGCAACCACGCGCTGTTCAACCTCGCCGGCGAGGGCGCCCCCGACGGCGCGCTCGGCAACCGCCTGACGCTCGCCGCCGCCGCCTATCTGCCGGTCGACGCCGACCAAGTTCCGCTCGGCGGCGCGGTGCCGGTCGCCGGCACGGCGTTCGACTTCCGCCGGCCGCGCGCGGTCGCCGAGCATGTCCGCGACGTCGATCCGCAGCTCGCCATCGGCCGCGGCTACGACCATAACATGGTGCTCGACGGAACGTCGGGCGGGCTCCCACGCTTCGCCGCCCGGCTCGAGGATCCCGGATCGGGGCGCGTGCTCGAGATCGCCACCGGCCAGCCCGGCCTGCAATTCTATTCGGGCAACGGCCTCGACGGCACGACGACGGGCAAGAGCGGGCGCAGCTACCGCCAGGGCGACGGCATCGCGCTCGAGCCGCAGCATTTCCCCGATGCGCCGAACCGGCCCGACTTCGCCGGCGTGCGGCTCGATCCGGGCGAGGCGTATGTGAACACGATCGTCTACCGCCTGACGACGGCGCGCTGACGATGCTCGACCTCCGCCCGCGCATCGAGCTTAAAATCCTCGATCCCCGGCTCCACGACTGGGGCCTGCCGGCGTACCAGACCGAACTGGCGGCGGGGATCGACCTCGTCGCCTGCCTCGACGCGCCGCTGGTGCTCGAACCGCAGGCGCCCGCGGTGCTGATCCCGTCGGGCATCGCCGTGCTGATGGGCGATCCGCACATGGTCGGCTTCGTCCTCGCGCGCTCGGGTCTCGGCCATCGTCACGGTGTCGTCCTCGGCCAGGGCGTCGGCACGATCGACGCCGACTACACCGCCGAGATCTTCGTCAGCGCGTGGCTGCGGACCCCGCCGGGCAGCGCGCCGGTGACGATCGCGCCCGGCGACCGCATCGTCCAATTGGTGTTCGTGCCGGTGCTGCGCCCCGAGTTCGCCGTCGTCGAGGCGTTCAGCCGGACGACCGCGCGCGGCGGCGGCGGCTTCGGCTCGACCGGATGATCCTCAGCGACGACCAGCTCGACCGCTACGCCCGCCACATCGTCCTGCGCGAGATCGGCGGTGCGGGGCAGAAGAAATTGCTCGCGGCGAACGTCGCCGTGGTCGGCGCCGGCGGGCTCGGCAGCCCGTGCCTGCTCTACCTCGCCGCCGCCGGGATCGGGCGGCTGACGGTGATCGACGACGACACGGTGGCGCTGTCGAACCTCCAGCGGCAGGTGCTCCACGGCACCGCTGACGTCGGCCGCGCCAAGACCGCGCCGGCGGCGGCGGCGATCGGCCGGCTCAACCCCGACGTCGCCGTCCGCGCGGTGGGCGTCCG
>CAXUEV010000198.1:0-3888 GCA_964250105.1 uncultured Sphingomonadaceae bacterium | reverse complement strand
CGATGTCGTCCGGCGTCAGCGCCTTCGGCTGGCTGAAGTCGAAGCGCAGGCGGTCGGGCGCGACGAGCGAGCCCTTTTGCGTGACATGGCTGCCGAGGCGGCGGCGCAGCGCGGCGTGGAGCAGGTGGGTGGCCGAGTGGTTGGCGCGCAGCCGGTCGCGGCGCGCGGCGTCGATGGCGAGGGTCACCGTATCGCCGACGCGCAGGGTGCCGGTCTCGACGGTGCCGAGGTGGACGTGGAGCTTGCCGAGCGGCTTGGCGGTGTCGGCGACGGCGATGGTCAGCCCCGCGTCACCGGTGATCGTGCCGGCATCGCCCTGCTGGCCGCCGGATTCGGCGTAGAACGGGGTCTGGTTGGTGACGACCGCGACGGTGTCGCCCGCACCCGCGCTGTCGACGCGCGCGCCGTCGCGGACGATGGCGACGACGCGGCCCTGCGCGGTACCGGTCGAATAGCCGACGAACTCGGTCGCGCCCTCGGCCTCCGCGATGTCGAACCACACCGCCTCCGACGCGGACTGGCCGGAGCCGGCCCAGGCGGCGCGGGCGGCGCGCTTCTGCTCCGCCATCGCGGTGTCGAACCCGGCGCGGTCGACGGTGAAGCCCTGCGCCCGCAGCGCGTCCTCGGTCAGGTCGTAGGGGAAGCCGAACGTGTCGTAGAGCTTGAACGCGACCGCGCCCGGCAGCGTCGCGCCCGGGGCCATCGCCGCGGTCGTCTCGCCGAGCAGGCGCAGGCCGTTGTCGAGGGTGACGCGGAAGCGCGTCTCCTCGAGCTTGAGCGTCTCCTCGATCAGCGGCTGGGCGCGGACAAGCTCGGGATAGGCCGTGCCCATCGCCCCGACCAGCGCCGGCACCAGCCGGTGCATCAGCGGCTCGGCGGCGCCGAGCAGCTGGGCGTGGCGCATCGCCCGGCGCATGATCCGGCGCAGGACATAGCCGCGGCCCTCGCTCGACGGCAGCACGCCGTCGGCGACGAGGAAGCCCGACGTCCGCAGATGGTCGGCGAGGACGCGGTGCGACGCCTGGGATGCCCCGTCGGTGGCGGCCCCGGTCAGCTCGCCGCTCGCCGCGATCAGCGCCTTGAACGTGTCGGTGTCGTAATTGTCGTGGACGCCCTGGAGCACCGCGGCGATCCGCTCGAGCCCCATGCCGGTGTCGATCGACGGGCGCGGCAGGTCGAGGCGCGTCGCGGCGTCGACCTGCTCGTACTGCATGAAGACGAGGTTCCAGATCTCGACGAAACGGTCGCCGTCCTCGTCGGCGCTGCCGGGCGGTCCGCCGGGAATATGCGCGCCGTGATCCCAGAAGATCTCGCTGCACGGCCCGCACGGGCCGGTATCGCCCATCGACCAGAAATTGTCGTTGGTGGCGATGCGGATGATGCGCGCGTCGGGCAGCCCGGCGATGCGCCGCCACAGGCCGAACGCCTCGTCGTCGCTGTGGTAGACGGTGACCGTCAGCCGGTCGCGGTCGAGGCCCCAGTCGCGCGTCAGCAGCGTCCAGGCATGCTCGATCGCGTCGGCCTTGAAATAGTCGCCGAACGAGAAATTGCCGAGCATCTCGAAGAAGGTGTGGTGCCGCGCGGTATAGCCG
The DNA here is from genome assembly GCA_964250105.1 of uncultured Sphingomonadaceae bacterium. GTDB lineage: Bacteria > Pseudomonadota > Alphaproteobacteria > Sphingomonadales > Sphingomonadaceae > Polymorphobacter_B. The sequence continues at coordinate 2,296 of CAXUEV010000198.1, read as the reverse complement.
ACATTGTCGAGGTCGTTGTGCTTGCCGCCCGCGCGGACGCATTTCTGCGCCGACGTGGCGGTGGTGTACGGCCGGCTCTCGATGCCGGTGAAGACGTTCTTGAACGGCACCATGCCGGCGTTGACGAACATCAGCGTCGGGTCGTTCTGCGGCACCAGCGACGCCGACGGCACGACACGGTGCCCGGCCGCACCGAAATAATCGAGGAACGAGCGGCGGAGTTCGTTGGTCGTGATCATCGCCGGAACCTAGGCGCGCGACCGCCGCTTCTCAAGGACGCTCGCGCCGCCGACGCTCACTCGTCGCCGTCGTCGTCCGCGCCCGGCCCGACCATCAGCGCCTCGGCGATGCCGGCGGCGTTGTCGCGCACCGCCTTCTCGATGCGGCTCTGGACCTCGGGATTGTCGCGCAGGTATTTCTTCGAATTCTCGCGACCCTGGCCGATGCGGATCGAGTCGTACGAGAACCACGCCCCCGACTTCTCGACGACCCCGGCCTTGACGCCGAGGTCAAGGATCTCGCCGGTCTTGGAGATGCCCTCGCCGTACATGATGTCGAACTCGACCTGCTTGAACGGCGGCGCGACCTTGTTCTTGACGACCTTGACGCGGGTCGTGTTGCCGACGACGTCGTCACGGTCCTTGATCTGGCCGGTGCGGCGGATGTCGAGGCGGACGCTGGCGTAGAACTTGAGCGCGTTGCCGCCAGTCGTCGTCTCGGGGTTGCCGTACATCACGCCGATCTTCATCCGCAGCTGGTTGATGAAGATGACGATGCAGCGCGACCGGCTGATCGACCCGGTCAGCTTGCGCAGCGACTGGCTCATCAGCCGCGCCTGCAGGCCGACATGGCTGTCGCCCATCTCGCCCTCGATCTCGGCGCGCGGCACCAGCGCCGCCACCGAATCGATCACCAGCACGTCGATCGCGTTCGACCGGACCAGCGTGTCGACGATCTCGAGCGCCTGCTCGCCGGTATCGGGCTGCGACACGATCAGCTCGTCGATGTTGACCCCGAGCTTCTTGGCGTAGGCCGGGTCGAGCGCGTGCTCGGCGTCGACGAAGGCGGCGGTGCCGCCCGCCTTCTGCGCCTCGGCAATCGCGTGCAGCGCCAGCGTCGTCTTGCCCGAGCTTTCCGGGCCGTAGATTTCGATGACCCGGCCGCGCGGCAGGCCGCCGATGCCGAGCGCGATGTCGAGGCCAAGCGAGCCGGTCGGGCTCGATTCGATCTCCATCGTCGCGCGCGAGCCGAGCTTCATCACCGAGCCCTTGCCGAACGCCCGGTCGATCTGCGCCAGGGCCGCCTCGAGCGCCTTCGACTTGTCGGTCGCGCCCTTGTCCATCCCCGAGTCCACCGCCTTCAATGATGCCGCCATCGCCCGCTCTCCCTGATCAACCGATGGGACGATGCGTACCGCGTTTGTTCCGTCCGTGCAAGCGGCGCTTCACACCGGCGCGAGATTTTCGAGCGCCGCCTCGACCGCCTGGAAGGCGTAGGGCTTTTCGAGCACCGCGACGCCGTGGAAGCGTTCGGGCAGGCTGTCGGGGTGCGAGCCGGTGGCGAAGACGATCGTCGTCCCCGCCGCGGTCAGCCGGTCGGCGAGCGGAAAGATCGGCTCGTCGCCGAGATTGACGTCGAGCACGGCGAGGTCGAAGCCGCCGGCGTCGATCGCCGCCGACGCTTCGGCATAGGTCGCCGGCGACGCGACGACGACATGACCGAGAAGATCGAGGATGTCCTCGAGCACCATGGCGATCAGCACCTCATCCTCGACGACGAGGACCCGCCGGGGCGGCGCGCTGGCCAGTTTCGCGATCGCGGCCATCGTGTTCGAACCTCCGTCCGACATTCGCTGCCGGTTCCGGAGACGATACTAGCCCGACGATAGGCTGACAAGCATCAGCCGGCCATCGCCCGGCGCACGCCGTCGATCAGGTCGGCGACGTCGAACGGCTTGGCCAGGAAGACGAGCCCGGCGTCGCCGAGCGCCAGCCGTTGCGGCGGCTCGGCATAGCCCGACATCAGGACGGCGCGCAGCCCGGGTCGGCGCTCGCGGGCGCGGGCGATCAGCGCCACCCCGTCCATCCCCGGCATGACGACGTCGGACACCAGCAGGTCGATCGCCGCGTCGCTGGTATCGAGGATGTCGAGTGCGACAAAGGCGTCGGCGGCGGTGACGACGCCGAGGCCGTGGCGGACGAGCGCGGTCTCGACGACGCGGCGGACGGCACGGTCGTCCTCGACGAGAAGCACGGTGCCGGCGAGCGGCAGCGGCATCGCGGCCGGTACGGCGGCC
>CAXUEV010000197.1:0-3908 GCA_964250105.1 uncultured Sphingomonadaceae bacterium | reverse complement strand
CAGCGGCTGCGCGACGAGGCGCACCGCTTCGCCATCGGCGCGCACCGCGCCAAGCGCGCGAAGGCGATCACCGCCAACCCGCTCGACGACGTCCCCGGCATCGGCCCGGCGCGCAAGCGCGCGCTGCTGATGCATTTCGGCACGAGCCGCGCGGTCCGCGGCGCGACGCTCGCCGATCTCGAGAAGGCTCCCGGCATCAGCAAGGCGACCGCCGCCGCCCTCCACGGCCACTTCCACCCGCGCGGGTGAGCGCGTACGATACGGCGATGGCAACGACCGCCCTCCGCCCGACCTATGCCGGCGACGCCGCCGCCTGGGCGACGCACCAGGCGGCGATGCTGCGCGCGCGCCGGTTCGACGAGCTCGACATCGAGCACCTCGCCGCGGAGATCGACGACTTGGCGAAGCGCGAATTCGACGCCTTGCGCTCGGCGCTCGTCATCCTGCTCGTCCACATGGTCAAATGGGATTACCAGCCGTGGCAGCGCTCGCGCAGCTGGCACCTGTCGATCGCCGAATCGCGCCGGCGGATCGAACGGCGGCTGCGCGACAACCCGAGCTTCCGCCGCCGCGACGAGGCGCTCGCCGACGTCTGGCCGGGCATCGTCGGCCAAGTGCTGCTCGAGACGGACATGGACCGCGCCGCGTTTCCGACCGACTGCCCGTACGACTGGGACGCGATCCTCGATCGCAGCTTCGACTGGCCGCAACCGTGAGCCTCGCCCTCCACGCCGATGCCGAGCACGGACCGTCCTACGAGGAGGATTTCGCCGCATGGGCGTTCCATCAGGCGATGCTGGTCCGCTCGAACCGGCTGCACCTGCTCGACCGCCACTGGATCGCCGAGGAGCTCGACAGCTTGGGCCGCGGTGAATACCGGACGCTGCGCAGCGCGCTCGCCCGCGTGCTCCAGCATATGCTCAAATGGGATCATCAGCCGGCGTTGCGCTCGAACTCGTGGGTGCGGTCGATCCACGCGCATCGCGACATCGTCGAGCAGCAGCTCGCCGAGAACCCGAGCCTGCGGCCGCGCCGCGACGAGGTCGTGGCCGAGGCCTATGCCCTCGCCGTCCGCAGCGCAGCCCGCGAGACGACCCTGCCGCAGCGCGCGTTTCCGCCGGCCTGCCCCTACGACTGGGAGGCGATCACCGCGCGCGACTATGACTGGCCCGACGGCCCGCCGCGGGACTGACGCATGACCCTGACGCTCTACACCGCCGCCACGCCCAACGGCTACAAGGTCTCGGTCGCGCTCGAGGAGCTCGGGCTGCCGTACGACGTGCGCCGGCTCGACCTGACCGCGGGCGAGCAGAAGCAGCCGTGGTTCCTCGATATCTGCCCCAACGGGCGCGTGCCGGCGATCGTCGACGACGGCTTCGCGGTGTTCGAATCGGGGGCGATCCTCGTCTATCTCGCCGAGAAGACCGGGCGGCTGCTGCCGGCGGACGCGCCGGGGCGCAGCCAGGTCATGCAGTGGCTGATGTTCCAGATGGGCGGCGTCGGCCCGATGATGGGGCAGGCCAACGTGTTCTACCGCTACTTCCCCGAGAAGATCCCCGCCGCCATCGCCCGCTACCAGGGCGAATGCCGGCGGCTGTTCACCGTCCTCGACACGCAGCTCGGCCGGGGAGCGTTCCTCGCCGGCGACTATTCGATCGCCGACATCGCCAACTGGTGCTGGGTCCGCACCGCGAGCTGGTCGGGCGTCGAGACCGCCGGGCTGCCCCACCTCGAACGCTGGACCGCCGCCATCGCCGAGCGCCCCGCGGCGCAGCGCGGCATCGTCGTGCCCGAGGACGCCAGCCTCAAGATGCGCGACGGCGAGGTCGGCCGCAAGATGGCGGAAACCATCCGCGGCTTCGTCGAGATGGGCAAGCCGGCCGGCTAGGCGGTCCCGTCGGCACAGGCCCGCCGCAGCATGCCGGCGAAGCCCAGCCACAGCCCGAGCGAGACGAGGGCGAACGCGCCGAGGACGAGGAAGGCGGTCGGATAGCCGAGCAGCTGCGCCATCCAGCCGCCGAGCGCCGGGCTCAGCGCCGCGCCGATCCCCTGCGCCGTCATCACCGCCCCCTGCCCGACGTTGATCCGCCCGGTGCCGTCGAGCAGCCGCGCGACGAGCCCGGGCACGGCGACGCTGAGCAGCCCGGCGCCGACGCCGTCGAGCGCCTGCACCGGCCACACCCCCCAGCCGGTGATCGCCGACGCCGCGATCAGCCCGCGCAGCGGCAGCGCGGCGAAGGCGACGAGGATCACCAGCCAATAGCCGCGCACCGCCGCCAGCCGCATGGCGACGATCGCCGCGACGATCATCACCGCCTGCGCGACGACGATCGTCGTCGCGGTGAACGCCGCCGGGTCGCCCTGTTTCGCCGCCACCACCGCCATGCCGTAGAGCGGCAGCATCGCGCCATTGCCGAGATGGAAGCAGGCGAGCGCGGCGGCGAGGACGAGCAGCGGCCGGTTGTCGAGCAGCGCGCGGAAGCCCGACGCCGCGCCCTGCCCGTCGTCGCCGTCGGCGAGGCCGCGCGCGGCGCGGTGGTCGATCGCCCGCTCGGGGATCAGCGCGACCGCGATCAGCGCGAGCACGCCGAACGCCGCCGCCAGCCAGAATACAGCGGTGAGGCCGAACTTCCAGCCGAGCCAGCCCGACAGCCCGGCGCCGATCATGTTGCCGGCGTGGTTCCACGCCTGGTTGCGCCCGTTCTGGCGGTTGAAGCCGCGCTGCCGGACGATGCCGAGCGTGATGCCGGTGACCGCCGGCCCGATCGCCGCGCCGGCGATCGCTGTGCCGACCTGCGAGACCGTCACCACCCACGCCGCCTGCGACCACAGGATGAGGAACGAGGCGGCGACGGTGCAGATGCCGCTGACGACGACGAGCAGCCGCTTGCGCGTCGTCGCGTCGATCAGCGCGCCCGCCGGCGCGGTCATCGCCGTCCCCGCCAGCCCGCCGGCGGTCATCACCGTGCCGATCGCGCCCGTCGCCCAGCCGTGCTGCTGGAGGAACACGCCGAGGAACGGGCCGATCCCGGCCTGCATGTCGGCCATGAAGAAGTTCAGCGCCTCGAGCGGACGCGTCGCACGCGCCGGCGGGTCCGCGTCGTCGCGCGCCATCGTCTTCTCCTCGTTCGCGCGCTGAACCGTCGGCACCGCCCGACGGGTCCACCGCCGGTTGAGTCGGCCGGGGCGATGGCCTAGGCGTCGGCGATGCCGGCCAGCCTGCCCAACCTCCTGACGCTCAGCCGCATCTTCGCCGTGCCGCTGCTCGTCGTCCTGCTGTGGGATTCGGGCTGGGTGCTGTACCTGGCGGCGTTCGCGGTGTTCTGCATCGCCGGGCTGACCGACTATCTCGACGGCTATCTCGCGCGCGCCAACGGCACCGTGTCGAAGCTCGGCGTCTTCCTCGATCCCGTCGCCGACAAGATCATGGTCGCGGCGACGATCGTCATGCTCGTCCACACCGGCGCGATCCACGGGCTGGCGGTGATCCCGGCGCTCGTCATCCTGCTGCGCGAGATCACCGTGTCGGGGCTGCGCGAGTTCCTCGCCGGCCTCCAGGTGTCGCTGCCGGTCAGCGCGCTGGCGAAGTGGAAGACGGCGTTCCAGATGATCGCCCTCGGCGCGCTGATCCTCGCCGGGGCGACCGACATCGTCTGGCCGGCGCTGCCGGCGCATGCGGTCGGGCTCGCCTGCCTGTGGCTCGCGGCGACGCTGACGGTGATCACCGGCTGGGACTATCTGCGCGTCGGCCTCAAGCACATGGACAGCTGAGCGCGTGATCGACCTGCTCTACTTCGCCCGGGTGCGCGAGGCGATCGGCGTCGACGGCGAGGTGCTGCCGCTGCCGGCGGGCGTCGCCGCCGTCGGCGACCTGCTCGCGTGGCTGGCGACGCGCTCGCCGCGCCACG
>CAXUEV010000196.1:0-3938 GCA_964250105.1 uncultured Sphingomonadaceae bacterium | reverse complement strand
ACAATCTCGGCAACCGCCGCGTGCGCTCGGTCGGCGAGCTGCTCGAGAACCAGTACCGCGTCGGGCTGCTGCGCATGGAGCGCGCGGTCAAGGAGCGCATGTCGTCGGTCGACATCGACACCGTCATGCCGAACGACCTGATCAACGCCAAGCCGGCGGTGGCGGCGGTGCGCGAGTTCTTCGGCAGTTCGCAGCTGTCGCAATTCATGGACCAGACCAATCCGCTGTCCGAGGTCACCCACAAGCGCCGCGTGTCGGCGCTCGGGCCGGGCGGCTTGACCCGCGAGCGCGCGGGCTTCGAGGTCCGCGACGTCCACCCGACGCACTACGGCCGCATCTGCCCGATCGAGACGCCCGAAGGCCCGAACATCGGCCTGATCAACAGCCTCGCGACCTTCAGCCGCGTCAACAAATACGGCTTCATCGAGACGCCGTACCGCAAGGTGGTCGACCACCGGCTGACCGACGACGTCGTCTATCTGTCGGCGATGGAGGAGGCGAAGCACACGATCGCCCAGGCGAATGCCGCGACGGCGGACGACGGCAGCTTCACCGAGGACCTGATCTCGTCGCGCGAGGCGGGCGAGTTCCTGATGGCGCCGAAGAACCAGATCACGCTGATGGACGTCTCGCCGAAGCAGCTGGTGTCGGTCGCAGCGTCGCTGATCCCGTTCCTCGAGAACGACGACGCCAACCGCGCGCTGATGGGCTCGAACATGCAGCGCCAGGCGGTGCCGCTGGTCAAGGCCGAGGCGCCGTTCGTCGGCACCGGCATGGAGGGCACCGTCGCGCGCGATTCGGGCGCGGCGATCGCCGCGCGCCGTACCGGCATCGTCGACCAGGTCGACGCCACTCGCATTGTCGTCCGCGCCACCGAGGACGTCCAGGCGGGCAAGTCGGGGGTCGACATCTACACGCTGATGAAGTTCCAGCGGTCGAACCAGAACACGTGCATCAACCAGCGGCCGCTGGTGAAGGTCGGCGACATCGTCACCAAGGGCGACATCATCGCCGACGGCCCGTCGACCGAGCTCGGCGAGCTGGCGCTCGGCCGCAACGCCCTCGTCGCGTTCATGCCGTGGAACGGCTACAACTACGAGGACTCGATCCTGATCAACGAGAAGATCGTCAAGGAGGACGTCTTCACCTCGATCCATATCGAGGAGTTCGAGGTCATGGCCCGCGACACCAAGCTCGGGCCGGAGGACATCACCCGCGACATCCCCAACGTCGGCGAGGAGGCCCTGCGCAACCTCGACGAGGCGGGCATCGTCTACATCGGCGCCGAGGTCGAGCCGGGCGACATCCTGTGCGGCAAGATCACGCCGAAGGGCGAATCGCCGATGACGCCGGAGGAGAAGCTGCTCCGCGCGATCTTCGGCGAGAAGGCGTCGGACGTGCGCGACACCTCGCTCAAGCTGCCCCCCGGCGTCGCCGGGACGGTGGTCGAGGTGCGCGTGTTCAACCGCCACGGCATCGACAAGGACGAGCGCGCGATGCAGATCGAGCGCGAGGAGATCGACCGCCTCGACAAGGACGCCAACGACGAGCGCGGTATCCTCGACCGCTCGACCTACGCCCGCCTCCGCACCAGCCTGGTCGGGCAGACCAGCGCGGCGACGCCGAAGGGCCTGAAGAAGGGCGCGGTGATCGACGAGGAGCTGCTCGCAGCCCAGCCGCGCCGCGAATGGTGGAAGTTCGGCGTCACCGACGACGCCGTCCAGGCCGACCTCGAGGCGTTGAAGGCGCAGTGGGAGGAGGCGTCGAAGTCGATCGACGCGCGTCTCGACGACAAGCGGACCAAGCTCCAGGCGGGCGACGAGCTGCCGCCGGGCGTGCTCAAGATGGTCAAGGTCTTCGTCGCGGTGAAGCGCAAGCTCCAGCCCGGCGACAAGATGGCCGGCCGCCACGGCAACAAGGGCGTGATCAGCCGCATCCTGCCGCAGGAGGACATGCCGTTCCTCGAGGACGGGACGCCGGTCGACATCGTCCTCAACCCGCTCGGCGTGCCGAGCCGGATGAACGTCGGCCAGATCTTCGAGACGCACCTCGGCTGGGCCGCGCGCGGCCTCGGCAAGCAGATCGGCCAGATGCTCGAGGACATCCACGCCCGCGGCAAGGGGCTGGCCACCGCCGACACGACCGAACTGCGCGGCAAGCTCAAGTCGATCTACGGCAAGCAGTACGACGACGAGATCGCCGACCTGAGCGGCGAGCAGCTCGGCGAGCTGGCGCAGAACCTGTCGCTCGGGGTGCCGATGGCGACGCCGGTGTTCGACGGCGCGCGCGAGGCCGACGTGTCGGGGATGCTCGAACTCGCCGGGCTCGACGCGAGCGGTCAGGTCGAGCTGTTCGACGGGCGGTCGGGCGACATGTTCGACCGCAAGGTGACGGTCGGCTATATCTACATGCTCAAGCTGCACCACCTCGTCGACGACAAGATCCACGCGCGTTCGATCGGGCCGTACAGCCTCGTCACCCAGCAGCCGCTGGGCGGCAAGGCGCAGTTCGGCGGCCAGCGCTTCGGCGAGATGGAGGTGTGGGCGCTGCAGGCGTACGGCGCCGCCTACACGCTGCAGGAGATGCTGACGGTGAAGTCCGACGACGTGGTCGGCCGCACCAAGGTCTACGAGGCGATCGTCAAGGGCGACGACACGTTCGAGGCCGGCATCCCCGAGAGCTTCAACGTGCTGGTCAAGGAAATGCGCAGCCTCGGCCTCAACGTCGAACTGCAGAACCACGAGACGGTCGAGTAGCAGCCTACCCTCTCCCATCTGGGGAGAGGGACAGGCCGCGTGCGGCCAGGATGAGGGAGCGAGCGACAGCGAGCCCTCACCCTCCCATCCGCCTTCGCCCAAGGGGGCTACGGCGGACGGGCCCCTCCCTCTCCCCAGGTGGGAGAGGGCTAGAATTTAAGGAGCGGTCATGAACCAGGAACTGATGAACTTCTTCAACCCGGCGGCGAAGCCGGAGACGTTCGACCAGATCCAGATCAGCCTCGCGTCGCCCGAGCGCATCCGCTCGTGGTCGTTCGGCGAGATCAAGAAGCCCGAGACGATCAACTACCGGACGTTCAAGCCCGAGCGCGACGGCCTGTTCTGCGCGCGCATCTTCGGTCCGATCAAGGACTACGAGTGCCTGTGCGGCAAGTACAAGCGGATGAAGTACAAGGGGATCGTCTGCGAGAAGTGCGGCGTCGAGGTCACCGTCTCGAAGGTCCGCCGCGAGCGGATGGGCCATATCGAGCTGGCCGCGCCGGTCGCGCACATCTGGTTCCTGAAGTCGCTGCCGTCGCGCATCGGCATGCTCCTCGACATGCCGCTGAAGAACCTCGAGCGCGTGCTCTACTTCGAGCAGTATGTCGTGCTCGAGCCCGGCATGACGCCGATGAAGAAGTTCGATCTGCTGACCGAGGACGAGCTCGTCACGGCGCAGGACGAATATGGCGAGGACGGCTTCCAGGCGGGCATCGGCGCCGAGGCTATCCGCAAGCTGCTCGAGGAGATGGACCTCGAAGGCGAGATGGAGATCCTCAAGGAGGACCTCCGCACGACCAAGTCCGAGCTGAAGCCCAAGAAGATCATCAAGCGGATGAAGGTCGTCGAGTCCTTCATGGAATCGGGCAACCGGCCCGAGTGGATGGTGCTCCAGGTCGTGCCGGTCATCCCGCCCGAACTGCGCCCGCTCGTTCCCCTCGACGGCGGCCGCTTCGCGACGTCGGACCTCAACGACCTGTACCGCCGCGTCATCAACCGCAACAATCGGCTGAAGCGGCTGATCGAGCTGCGCGCGCCTGACATCATCGTCCGCAACGAGAAGCGGATGCTGCAGGAGGCGGTCGACGCGCTGTTCGACAACGGCCGCCGCGGCCGGACGATCACGGGCGCCAACAAGCGCCCGCTCAAGTCGCTGTCCGACATGCTCAAGGGCAAGCAGGG
>CAXUEV010000195.1:0-3941 GCA_964250105.1 uncultured Sphingomonadaceae bacterium | reverse complement strand
CGACGGTCAGGCCGATCAGCCCGGCCTGCGCCAGCGCATCGAAATTGGCCCGCGGGAACGCCGCGGTGCGGTCGAGCGCGGCGGCGCCGGCGGCGATGCGCGCGGTCAGGTCGTCGAGTACCGCCTGCGGGACCGGCGGAGCGGCGAGGGCGTCGGTCGGGCGGATGGCGCGGGCGGCGGGCATCAGGCCTTCTCCTCGAGGATCGGGTTGAAACGATCGTCCCACAGCGGCGCGACGTCGACGCGGCGCGGCAGGAGCTTCTGCGCGGCGAACAGATCGGCGACGCTCTGCTGCGAGGCGATCGCGGCGGCGGTGACGGGGCGGAGTTCGTAGCCCGCGCTGCGGTGGCGGAACTGGTCCTCGACGAACGGCAGCGGCACGCCGACCGACTGCGCGACGATCTTCGACCAGTCGTCCTGATGCTCCGCCGCCCAGGCGAAGCCGCGCCGGCTGAGGCGGAGATAGTCGCCGATGGCGCGCACCTTGGCCGGATCGGCGAGGGCGTCGATATGCGCCGCCACGAGATAATTGCCCGACAGGAAGCCGAGCGCCGTCTTCAGCACCCGCGCGCCGTCGACCTTCGCCCGCTGGATCGGGAAGCCGTAGATCGCCCACGCGTCGAGCGACCCGCGCGCGAAGGCGGCGGCGCCGTCGGAGACGTTGAGCGCGACGGGCGTGATGTCGCCCCACTCCAGACCGACCGATTCGAGCATCCGGATCAGGAAATATTGCGATGTGGTCGCGCGGACATAGCCGACGCGCTTGCCCTTGAGCCCGGCGAGCGAGGCGATCGTCGATTCCTTCGGGACGATCACCACCTGGTTGTTGACGTCGCCGTGCAGCACGGCGATCTGGCGGAAGCTCTGGGTGGCCGAGGCGGCGGCGAACACCGGCGGGATCTCGCTGACCCCGCCATAATCGAGGCTGCCGCCGTTCATCGCCTCGATGACCAGCTGGCCCGACTGGAATTCGCTATACTCGATGCGGTAGCCCTGCGGCGCCAGCCCGGCGGTCCGCAGCAGCAGCCTCAGGTCGGTCTCGCCCTTGCCGGTGATCGAGGCGCGGATGACCGGCGCCGCGGCGGCGGCCGTGCCGCATCCGGCGAGCAGCGCGGTCCCGGCCATCATCACGCTGCGGCGGTCGATCATCGTCACGCCCGCCGTCGTGGTCGTCGCCCGACGGGGCGACAACCGGGCATTGCTTGGCCGCGACGAAGCCCGGCTTAATTGTTGAGCGCCGGTCATCGCATGGTTGAGCGATGCTCAGGCGGCGGCGGCGATGCGCAGTTCGCCGAGCGCTTCGAGGATGACATTGGCTTCGGTGCGGACGAGCCAGTCGGGGCTGGCGTCGACGAAGCGCACGACGCGGTCGCAGTCGACGATGACGACCGCGGGATAGGGGAAGTCGCCGTTGGCGGCGCCGGTGGTCTCGGCGGCGTCGCTGTCGAAGCGGATGTTCCACGCGCGCGCCAGCCGGCTGTCGGGGTCGCTGGCGACGGTGAACGGCAGGTCGTGCCGGTCGCGGATCGCGCGCAGCCGCTCGGGCAGCTGCGGGCTGACCGCGACGAGGCGCACCCCCGCCAGCCGCAGCCGCGGGTAGAGCGTGCGCGCGTAATAGGGCAGCGCGAGGTTGCACGCCGGGCAGGCGGCATGACGGAAGAACACCAGCACCAGCGGGCCGCCGGCGGTCAGCGTCGCGAGGTCGAGCGTCGCGCCATCGACGTCGGTCAAGGTGAAGTCGGGCGCGCGGTCTCCCGGCCGGACGATCGCCGTCGGATCGAACGCGGCGACGAGGCGCGCGCGCTGGTCGATGTTGCGTTCGAGCTGACCCCGCTCCCACGTGCGGACGCGCTCGGCATGGAGTTCGGCGAACTGCTCGTTCAGGCTCTCGGTCATGGCGCACTCCTCGGCTTCGGCCGACGGATAGGGCACGCCGACGACCCCGAATAACGAGTTCTGGCAAAGCGCGACGTGAGCCGCCCTCAAGCGTCAGAGGCCGCGGACGACCTCGGTCGTCAGTTCGGCGAGGCGAGCGGTCGCGGCGGGCAGGATGCTGCCCTGCTCGACGATGCACGCCACCGGCGGCAGCGGCGGCAGGTCGCCGCCGGCGACGGCGACGAGGTCGCCGAGGAACAGCGGCGTGCGGCACGTCAGGCCGAGCCCGGCCTGGACCGACGCACGCAGCGTCGACAGGTTCGGCGTCTCGACGGCGATGCGGAAGCGCCGCCCGGCCGCCTCGAGCCGCGTCACCGCCGCCTCGCGGAAACGGCACGGCTTCTCGAGCACCGCCAGCGGGATGACCGGCTGGTCGGCCAGCGCCTCGTCGCCGTACCAGAGCGTCGGCGCGATCCGCACCGCCGCGGGATCGTCGGCGGCGGCGAAGCCCAATATGATGTCGAGCTGCTTGCGTTCGAGCATCGTCTGGAGCTCGGCGGTGCCGGCGACGCGCGCGAAGATCTGCGAGTCCGGATGGAGGCCGGCGAAGCGCGCGAGCAGGCCGCCGAGCAGCGTCTCGGCGAAGTCCTGGACCATGCCGAAGCGCACCGGGCCGGCGAACTGCCCGGCGCTGACCGCCGCCACCGCCTCGTCGTGCAGCGCCAGCATCCGCCGGGCATAGTCGAGCAGCACCTCGCCCGGCGCGGTCAGCGCCAGCCGTCGGCCCTCGCGGCCGAACAGCGTCTGCTGGACCGATTCCTCGAGCCGCTTGACCTGCAGGCTCAGCGCCGACTGTGTCAGGAAGACCTGGTCGGCGGCATTCTGCATCGATCCCGAATCGACGATGGCGACGAAACTGCGCAGCAGCGTCGTCGGCAGATTGACCGGCATGGCGGCCGCCTCCGTGCACGCAATCGCCATATCCTACCGGCCGGCTGGGGGATCGCGCCTCGCAACTTATCTTGGCCACGGCAAAGCATATGTTGGCGGCACCAACCACAGCGTAAAATCACGTTTTTTCAATGGTTTGTAAGTTTAATAAGTGCCTTATAAGCTGCGCTCATAGATCGTGAGGCAAAACTCTATTGCACCCCGGCGGCGCTCGGCCACCCTGTGAGGCGCGGCAAATCCGCCGCTGGAGCAGACGATGCCGGCACGAACTCTCCGCCGCGGCTGGGCGCATGTCGCCCGTGCGCGCTGGCTGTCGCCGTTGCTGCTGGTGCTGGCGTGGGAGCTCGGCTCGCGCACCGGCGTCATCCCGGTGCACACGCTGGCGGCGCCGTCGTCGGTCCTTGTCACGCTTTGGCAGATGATCGTCTCGGGCGAGCTGCCGTCGAACCTCGCCGTGTCGTTCGCCCGCGTCGCGGTCGGCCTCGGCATCGGCGTTTCGGTCGGCATCGTCCTCGCCCTCGTCGCCGGCCTGTCGCGGCCCGGCGAGACCGCCGTCGACGCGCCCGTGCAGATGCTGCGGACGCTCCCGGTCCTCGCGCTGTCGCCGTTGTTCATCGTCTGGTTCGGCATCGGCGAGACGCCGAAGATCGCCCTGATCGCCTTCGGCTCGATGTTTCCCGTCTATCTGAACCTGTACCACGGGATCCGCGGGGTCGACGTCCGGCTGATCGATGCGGCGCGCAGCTTCGGGCTCGGGCGGCTCGGGCTGATCGCCCATGTCATCCTGCCGGGCGCGCTGCCGTCGCTGCTCGTCGGTCTGCGCTATTCGCTGTCGGTCGCGGTGCTGATCCTCGTCGTCGCCGAACAGGTCAACGCGTCCGCCGGCCTCGGTTACCTGATCAACAACGCCCGCGACTTCATGAGGACCGACATCATCGTCGTTTGCCTGATCGTCTATGCCGGACTCGGCCTGTCGGTCGACTTCGCCGTCCGGACGATCGAGGGCCGCGCGCTGGCGTGGCGGCCCAGACTGGTGGAGGCCTGAACATGGCGACGCTGCTCGACTTCCCCTACGGCCACGCGCTCGACGGCGCGCCGCCGCGGCCGCCGGCGCC
>CAXUEV010000194.1:0-3949 GCA_964250105.1 uncultured Sphingomonadaceae bacterium | reverse complement strand
CACGGCGCAGCGCTGGCACCGCTTCCTGTCGCGGCGCCACGCGACGTCGCCCCCATCGTCAGCGACGAACAGGCCTTCGCCGGCGTGTTCACGCCGACCCCCGACGAGGAGAATAGCATATGAAGACGATGACCCTGATGGCCGCGGCGTTGCTGCTCGGCGGCACCGCTCCCGCGCTCGCGCAGATGCCGCCCGGCGGCCCTCCCGGCGGTCCGCACGGACGGATGTTCGCCAGCATGAGCGAAGCGGGCCGTGCGACGATGATCGAGGCGATGCGTGCCGCTGACCCGCGCGCCGACAAGGGCATGACCGCGGGTGCGCGCGACCGCATGCTGGCGATCCTCGACGCCGACCGGCTCGACGTCGCCGCGCTCAGGCAGGCGATGGACGCCGAGCGCGAGGCGGCGAACGCGGCGCGGGTGCGGCACCAGACGGCGATGCTCGCCGGCTTCCAGAAGCTGTCGCTCGCCGACCGCAAGGCGTTCGTCGCCGACGCGCGGGCGATGCGGGCGCGGATGGAGGGCCGCATGGGCCAGTGGAAGCGCGGCGACAAGCGCCCGCCGATGCCGCCGCCGCCGCCGATGTAGGTCAGGGGCGGTAGCCGGTCTGGTCGGCGATCCGCTCCCATAGTGCCGCCGCCAGCCGCGCCGTCACCGGTCCGGGCCGCCCGCCACCGACCGGCGCATCGTCGATCCGCACCACCGGCAGCACCGGCGCGGTCGTCGAGCTGAGGAACGCCTCCGCCGCGCGGCGCGCCTCGTCGACGCCGAACGGCCGTTCGACCACCGCGATCCCCAGCGCCTGCGCCGCCTCGATCACCGCCGCGCGCATGACGCCGGGAAGGATCCGCGCCGACAGCGGATGGGTGACGACGCGGCCCTCGGCGTCGACGATCCAGGCGTTGGTCGATCCGCCCTCGGCGACGGTGCCGTCTTCGGCGACGAACCACGCCTCGAACGCGCCCGCGGCGCGGGCGTCGTGCTTGGCCAGCACGTTCGCCAGCAACCCCGTCGTCTTGATGTCGCAGCGGCCCCAGCGCTGGTCGTTGACCGTCAGCACGGCGACGCCCGTCGCCTGCTGGCCGACGCGCTGGGCGAAGTCGAACGGGCGGACGGTCATCGCCAGCGTCGGCGTCGCCGCCGCCGGGAAGCCGTGGTCGCGCTTCGCCGCGCCGCGCGTCACCTGGATATAGAGCAATGCCTCGCGCGCGCGGTTGGCGGCGATCAGCCGGCGGGCGACGAGGTCGAGCGCCGCCGGGCTCGTCGGCAGGGCGATGAACAGCGCGGCGAGGTTGCGCTCCAGGCGGGCGCGGTGCAGCGGCCAGTCGAGCAGGCGGCCGCCGAGGACGGCGCAGACTTCGTAGATGCCGTCGGCGAACTGGAAGCCGCGGTCCTCGATCGAGACGCGGGCGGCGGCGAGCGGCACGACGCGGCCGTCGACATAGGCAAGGCGCGGCATTTGGCTCTTTCGCTGGCGGCGGCGTTGGGAGGTAGACCGGACCGCAGGAGGAGACAATATGCCCGAGCCGCAGATCATCTGGTTCCGCAACGACCTGCGCCTCGCCGACCAGGCGGCGGTGCGGGCGGCGGCGGCGGCGGGGCCGGTGGCGGCGGTCTATGTCCTCGACGACGAGACGCCGGGGGCATGGCGGATCGGCGCGGCGCAGCGCTGGTGGCTGCATCATAGCCTCGCCGCGCTCGCCGCCGACCTCGAAGCGCGCGGCGGGCGGCTGCGACTCGCGCGGGGCAGGCCCGCGACGATCCTGGCACGACTGGCGGACGAGCTTGGCACGACGGCGGTCCATGCCCTGCACCACTATGAGCCATGGGCGCAGGCGCAGGAAAGCGCGGTCGAGGCGGTGCTCGACCTGATTTTGCACGACGGCGCCTATCTCGCGCCGCCGGGCGCGGTGCGGACCGGCAGCGGCGGCGGCTACCGCATCTTCACGCCGTTCTGGAATGCGCTGCAGCGGCTGATGCCGCCGCCGCCGCCGGTGCCGGCGCCGCGCGACATCGCCTTCGCCGACGTGCCCGCCGGCGACGACCTCGCCGACTGGCACCTGCTGCCGACGACGCCCGACTGGTCTGGCGGGTTCGGCGTGTGGACCCCGGGCGAAGCGGGCGCGCACGCCGCGCTCGACCGCTTCGCACAGGTCGTCGCCGACTACGAACACGGCCGCAACCTGCCCGGCGAGGCGCTGACCTCGCGGCTGTCGCCGCACCTCCACCACGGCGAGGTATCGCCGGCGGCGGTGTGGGCGGCGATCGACGGCGCGGCGGGGACGGGGGCGGCGGCGTATCTGCGCGAGATCGGCTGGCGCGATTTCGCGGTCAACCTCGTCGATCAGTTCCCCGACATTGCCGAGACGCCGGGCCGCCGCGAGTTCGACCGTTTCCCCCACCGCGACGACCCGGCCGACCTGCGGGCATGGCGGCGCGGGCGGACCGGCTATCCGATCGTCGACGCCGGCATGCGCGAGCTCTGGGCGACCGGCTGGATGCACAACCGCGTGCGGATGATCGCCTCGTCGTTCCTGGTGAAGCACCTGCTGATCGACTGGCGCGCGGGCGAGCGCTGGTTCTGGGACTGCCTCGTCGACGCCGATCTCGGCAACAACGCGCTCGGCTGGCAGTGGATCATGGGCGCGGGCGTCGATTCGTCGCCGTTCGGCCGCATCTTCGCCCCCGTCGGCCAGTCGGAGAAGTTCGACGCCGCCGGCAGCTATATCCGTACCTGGGTGCCCGAACTGGCCAAGCTGCCCGACGCGGCGATCCACGCGCCGTGGACCGCGTCGCCGGCGGTGCTGGCGGCGGCGGAGGTCGAACTCGGCCGCGCCTATCCGCGGCCGATCGTCGATCATGCCGAAGCGCGCACGCGCGCGCTCGCCGCCTATGCCGCGAGCCGGGGCTAACCCCGGCCGCTGCCGAAATAGCTGAGGACGCGGTCGGTATAGGCGCGGTCGAAGGTCGGTTCGGAGCCCGACTTGTACGACGGGCCGCCGTCGAGGACGGTCTTGTCGATCGACACGACATAGCCGTCGCGGTTGGGGTCGAAGCGCAGCAGCGTCCACGGCACGGGGTGGTAGCTGGTGCCGATGCCGAGCACGCCGCCGGTGGCGATCAGCACATGCTCGGCGTGGCCGCTGAACGGGTCGATCAGGAACGCCGCGACCGTGCCGAGCTTGTCGCCGTCGCGGCTGAGGACCGCGGTCCCCGGCAGCGCGTTCGACGACACCAGCCGCGGCATCGCCTCGAAGTCGGTCGTGTCGATGCCCTTGTCGGCGGCCATGCTGCTCTCCTCGCGGGCGGTCGCCGGCGAGCGTAGGAGCAGCGCCGGTCCGCGGTCAAGCGCGGCGGCGCCGGCACGCGACCGGAACAATCCGTGCACGGCGATCGTCTTGGCACGGCAACGCGGCGCGCTCCGCGACCGACAAGGGGACGATCACATGTTCGAGTCGATCATCAGCGAGATCAGCGGCCAGTTCGGCATCGGCGACAAGGCGCCGCTGCTGGTCAGGACGATCCTCGCCCATGTCACCGATCCCGCGAACGGCGGCCTGTCGGGCCTGATGGCGAAGTTCGACGAGGCCGGGCTCGGCGCGGTGGCGAAGTCGTGGCTCGGCGCGACGACGGCCCCGGCCCCGCTCGCCCCCGACGACGTCGACCGCGTGTTCGGCGGCAGCGGCGGGCTCGTCGGCCAGGTGACGTCGAAGCTCGGCATCCCGGCGGCGACCGCGTCGGCGGCGGTGGCGGCGGTGCTGCCGCTGCTGATCCAGAAGCTGACGCCGGGCGGCGTGGTGCCGACGACGTTGCCGGCCGGCGTCGCCGCTTTCCTCGGCACCGACACGGCCTCTGCCGGCGCGACGCACGCGACGGCGGCGGTGACCGGCGCGGCGAACGCCACCGGTCATTCGGCGGCCGCGGCATCGGCGAGCGCCGCCGCGGCGGGC
>CAXUEV010000193.1:0-3987 GCA_964250105.1 uncultured Sphingomonadaceae bacterium | reverse complement strand
CGCCGCCGGCCTGCCCGTCGCCGGGCTGATGTGCGTGCCCCCCGCCGACCTCGAGGCGGCGCCGTTCTTCGCGCTGCTGGCGAAGCTCGCACGCGACCACGGGCTCGCCGGGCTGAGCATGGGCATGTCGGCGGACTTCGGCACCGCGGTCATGCTGGGCGCGACCTGCGTCCGGGTCGGCACCGTCCTGTTCGGGTCGCGCGCGCCGTAGCGCTATCGTTCCGCGGCGTCCCCCGATACAAAGGGGCCTCGCCCTGTCGAAAGAGCCGATCGTCTCATGTACCGCGCCCTGCTGCCCGTCGCCCTGCTCGCCTCGTCCGCCCTTGCCCAGTCGCCGCAGCCGCAGCCCGTGCCGATGCCGCCGCCGACCGTCGCGCCTGCCGACAAGCCGTATCCGGGGACGATCCGGCTCCACGTCGACGCGACCGACCTCGACCGCCGCATCCTGACGGTCAGGGAGACGATTCCGGTGGCTGGACCGGGGCCGATGACGCTCCTCTATCCCGAATGGCTGCCCGGCAAGCACTCGCCGCGCGGCCCGGTCGACAAGCTCGCCGGGCTGGTGATCCGCGCCGGCGCGACGCGGCTCGAATGGACCCGCGACCTCGTCGACGTCTACGCCTTCCACATCGACGTGCCCGTCGGCGTCGCCGCGATCGACCTCGACTTCCAGTTCGTCTCGCCGACCGATCCCAAGCAGGGGCGCGTCGTCGTCACCCCCGACATGCTCAACCTCCAGTTCGACCAGGTCGCGCTCTATCCGGCGGGCTATTTCACCCGCCAGATCCCGTTCGAGGCCAGCGTCCGCTTCCCCGACGGCTGGAAGCACGCGACCGCGCTCCGCCCCGCGCCCGGTGCCGCCGCCGGCGAGACGCGCTTCGCCGTCGTGCCGTTCGAGACGCTCGTCGATTCGCCGATCTTCGCTGGACGCTATTTCCGCAGCGTGCCGCTCGACACGAGTTCGCGTCCGGTGACGCTCGACATCGTCGCCGACCGTGCCGACCTGCTCGCGGCGACCGACGCCCAGATCGCGGCGCATGCGAAGCTCGTGGGCGAGGCGACGACGCTGTTCGCCTCGAAGCATTTCGACCATTACAATTTTCTGCTCGCGCTCAGCGACAAGCAGGGCGGCATCGGCCTCGAGCACCACCGGTCGAGCGAGAACGGCACCCGCCCGGCCTATTTCACCGAATGGGACAAGAACGCCGACGCGCGCAGCCTGCTGCCGCACGAGCTGACCCACAGCTGGAACGGCAAGTTCCGCCGCGGCGCCGATTCGTGGACGCCGAACTTCAACATGCCGATGCGCAACAGCCTGCTCTGGGTCTACGAAGGCCAGACGCAATATTGGGGCGAGGTGCTGACGGCGCGGTCGGGGCTGCGGACGCGGCAGCAGGCGCTCGACTCGCTCGCCGGCATCGCCGCGACCTACGACGCGGTCGCCGGCCGCACGTGGAAGGCGCTCGCCGACACGGTCAACGACCCGATCACCGCCGGCCGCGCGCCCGAGCCGTGGCGCAACTGGCAGCGTAGCGAGGATTATTACAGCGAAGGGCTGCTCGTCTGGCTCGATGCCGACACGCTGATCCGCGAGCGTTCGGGCGGCAAGCGGTCGCTCGACGATTTCGCCCGCATCTTCTTCGGGGTCGACGACGGCAGCTGGACCGAGCTGACCTATACCCAGGACGACATCGTCGCCGCGCTCAACCGGGTCGAGCCGTACGACTGGAAGACGTTCCTCGACGCCCGGCTGACGTCGCATGGGCCGGGCGCGCCGCTCGACGGCATCGCCCGGGGCGGCTACCGGCTCGTCTATACCGCGACGCAGAACGACTATGCCAAGGCCGCCGACACCGCCGGCAAGCGCACCGACCTCAACTATTCGCTCGGGCTGACCGTCGGCAACGACGCCGGCATCACCACGGTGATGTGGGGCGGCCCGGCGTTCAAGGCCGGGCTGACGGTCGGCACGACGATCCTCAGCGTCAACGGCAGTCCGTTCGACGGCGACGGGCTCAAGCGGGCGGTGACCGCGGCCGCGACCGGCGCGCCGGTCGAGCTGATCGTCCGCACCGGGGACCGTTACCGCGTCGTCCGCATCGCCTGGACCGGGGGCCTGCGCTATCCGCGCCTCGAACCGAGCGGCACCGGTCCCCGCCGACTCGACGCGATCCTCGCCGCGCGGACGAATAGCGGCGGGTCAGCCGCGGCGGCGCCGGGACCATCGTAACAGGGCGACGATCGCCAGCGTGATCGCCGCCGCCGCGAGATCGGCGCCCCAGTCGGCCCATTCGGCGTCGCGGCCGATCGCCGGGATCGCCTGGACGAGTTCGATCGCGCCGCCGACGAGGCCCATGCCCGCGAGGATCCACGTGCCTCGCCACCGCGGGTAGGCCCAGCTGGCGAGGATGCTGAGCACGACGAAGGCGAGGATATGGTTGACCTTGTCGGTCTCGCCGAGCGACGGCGCTTCCGCCGGCGGCAGGCAGGCGGCGATGAAAGTCGCGATCAGCGTCGCGCCGAAGATCAGCCGGCGGAGGCGGGGCGTCGTCGTGTCGCGCATGTGAACTCCGGATCGGCCGCCGCCTCGTTGGCAGATATGCCGGCGCGGGGCGAGCCCGGGACGACAAGAGAAAAATTCCCGGTTGACCCCTCTAGCCGAATATAATTGCAACATATTTTTTCGGCACACGGCCGACAAGTACGATCATGTACCGAAATCTTGCGATAACGTATATAATGGCATGTTGTACAATATTGATCAGATCGTTTCGTCCGACGATTGGGCGGGTGATGAGGAGCCGGGAAAGTACACGCCCCCGACTATAGGGAATAGCGTGATGTCGGCTTTGATATTCGATCGTCCCGCCAATCTGATTCTGCGGTCGTTGGCCGCAGATGATTACGCGCGGATCGGCCCGTACCTCGTCAATATCGATCTGAAACTCCGCCAGCCGTTGATCCGGCCGGCGCAGAAGATCACGCATGTCTATTTCCTCAACGCCGGGCTGGCCTCGGTCGTGGCGACGACTGCCGCCGGCAACCAGGCCGAGGTCGGCATGGTCGGCTACGAGGGATTGACCGACGTCGGCGCGATCAACAACGCCGACTCGACCCCGCTCGAGACCTTCATCCAGATTCCAGGCGACGCGCACATGCTTGCACGCGACGCCCTCGACGCCGCGCTCGACGCGAGCGAGACGCTGCGCGAAACGCTGCGCAACTATGCGCAGAGCTTCCTCGTCCAGGTCGCGCATACCGCGCTGGCCAACGCCTCGCACACGATCGAGCAGCGGCTCGCGCGCTGGCTGCTGATGTCGCAGGACCGCGTCGGCGACGACCGGATCGTGATGACGCACGAATTCCTGTCGATCATGCTCGGCGTGCGCCGCGCCGGGGTGACTCTCGCGCTGCAGGAGATCGAGCGCCTCGGCGCGATCAGCCCGCGCCGCGGGTCGATCACGATCCTCGACCGCGCCCGGCTGCGCGTGCTGGCGGGCGAAGGCTATGGCACGCCCGAGGCCGAATATGCCCGGCTGATGCGCTTCGACTTCCGCCGCGCGTCGCCGACGCCCGAGGCGTTCGAGATCAGGCGATCGTGATCGTCGACCCCGGCCCGAGCCGCGGCAGCAGCGCCAGCAGGTCGGCGCGGGCGACGGCGACGCAGCCCGCGGTCGGCGTATTCCCCGGCTGAGAGCAGTGGAGGAAGATCGCGCTGCCCGCTCCGGCCATAGGCGGATCATCGTTGTGGCCGATGACGATGACGACGTCGTATACGGCATCGTCGCGCCACAGCCGCTCGGCCGAGAAGCCGTGCGGGTGGCGGACCGGGCGATTGTACGCCGGGTCGCGCGGATCGTCGGACCAGCCGTCGTCGGCGCGCAGCCAGCGCCACGTCATTCCCGTCGCGGGGGCGGTGCAGCGGTCGGGCCGCAGCAGCGCGGCGCGCAATGCGAAGCTGCCGGTCGGCGTGCAGCCGTCGCCCTC
>CAXUEV010000192.1:0-3997 GCA_964250105.1 uncultured Sphingomonadaceae bacterium | reverse complement strand
GAGGTGGAGGTGCGCCGCCGCCGCCGAGCCGCCGGGCAGGATGAACGACGCCAGCGGCGCCAGCCGCGCGTTCATCGCGTCGATCTCGGCCTCGAGCCGGTCGACCTGCGACGCCGTGGCGCGGAGCGACGCCGACTCGGCGGCGAAGTCGTCGCCCGGCGTGGCGAGATCGGCACCGACGTCGAACAGGTCGTTCTGGATGCGCGCGAGCATCGCGTCGGTCGCCGCATCGGCGGCGAGCCGGGCGATGCCGATCACCGAGTTCGCCTCGTCGACCGTGCCATAGGCGGCGATCCGCGCCGCATCCTTCGGCCGCCGCGAGCCGTCGGCGAGCCCGGTCGTGCCGTCGTCGCCGGTGCGGGTGTAAATACGATTAAGCTTGACCATGTTTCTCCCCCTGTTCGGGCCGCACCCTAGCCATGCCGGTTGATCAGGAACAGGATGACGATGACGGCGATCGCGAGTCCCTGGAAGGCGACGCGGTAGCTCATCAGCTTGTTCGACTGGACGCCGGTGACGTCCTTGCCGCGGGCCATGGTGACGATGCCGGCGACGAGCATGGCGAGCGTCGCCAGCGCGGCGGCGATCATCAGCACGATGAGGATGGTCTGCTGCATGTCGGGGGTCCGGCTGGATCGGCGCGGCGGCGCGCCACGCCCAAGATGGGCGGGACGCGGGCAAAACGAAAGCCCGCAGGCGATGTCGCCGTCGACGCAGGCTTGGCGGCGTCGATGTTGCCATCGACAGGCTTGACCGCGACTATATCCGGTGGTGTCATAGTCGCGACACACTGTTTGTTGTAGAGCGTGTCACGGAACAGACCGACGGCCGCGCTGCCTCGCGGTCTTGAGTGCGACAGGGCCCGATGCAACGGTGGCCGCTCAACCGGGAGCGGGCGCAAGCGCATGTATCATCCCAACGTCCTGTCGCCGCCCGAAGCCTGCCCGGCGCTCGTCCTCAATGCCGACTATACCCCGCTGTCCTATTACCCGCTGAGCCTGTGGTCGTGGCAGACGGCGATCAAGGCGGCGTTCCTCGAACGCGTCGACATCGTCGCCGAGTACGACCGCGAGATCCGCTCGCCCAGCTTCGCGATGAAGCTGCCATCGGTCATCGCGCTCAGGCAATACGTCAAGCCGGCGACGCACCCGGCGTTCACGCGCTTCAACCTGTTCCTGCGCGACCGCTTCCAGTGCCAGTATTGCGGCGCCGGGCACGAGCTGACCTTCGACCATGTCGTGCCGCGCGCCTATGGCGGCCGCACGACCTGGGAGAACGTCACCACCGCCTGCGCCCCGTGCAACCTGCGCAAGGGCGGCCGCACGCCGGCGGAGGCGCACATGCAGCTCAACCACCGCGCCTTCCAGCCGAACACCCACCAGCTTCAGGAAAACGGCCGGGCGTTCCCGCCGCACTTCCTCCACGCGACGTGGCGCGACTATCTGTACTGGGACAGCGAGCTGGAGGCGTAGGGGTCGGGCGAATCTCCCTCCGGCGCCATGCACGGCATGTCACCGATATCTAACGCCGTGCCGCATCGAAGCGCATCGCGGTCGAACTCATCTCCTTCGTTGCGACCAGTTCGTCGTCGCTCGCCAGGAACGCCCAACTCGAATGCGGTTCGGGCGGCGGCTTCAGAACAGCGGGATCGAGCACCGCGACGTTCATCCCGTTCGGTCGTCGGGCCGATGGCGCACGAAGGGCTTCGACGCCGATCGTGCGGGCGTCGGCCGCGAGTCGCTGGGTCGCGGAATAGTCGGTCGGGTGCGTCCAGAGGGTCGTGGTCGTCGCCAACTTGCCGGCGGTGAGGTCCAGCGCGGCCACGGCCTCGACCATGACCGAGAATGCCGACATCGGTGTCGGCGTGCGCGGCTGCCGGAACCCGGGCGAGCGCGTGAAGGCGACGAGCCGCCAATGTGCCGCTTCGCTGACCGCGGTCTCGATGTCCTCCGACGCATAGAAGATGCCCGGCAGGACGTCGGGGGCGCGGAAGCGAGACGCGCGGCCGAGACCGTAGCGGAACGGAGCGGCCAACAGCCACGGAAGGTGCCGCGCGGTTTCGGGCAACTGCGGCTTGACGTCGTCGGCGAGCGCCTCGAGCAGCGCCTGGTCGGCGGCGTCGGCGGCGAGGCGGTTGGTCGCGATCTGGTGCTGGGCTTCGACGATACGGATGACGCGGCCGCGATAGGGCCGGACCTCAGACGCGAGCGCGGAGGGCGTCGACATAGTCGCCGGTGCGCAGCAATCCCCTGACGGTCGACAGCAGGTCGATCGGACGCTCGCCGAGATCGAGATTGCGCGTCGTCAGCCACGACCGTGCCGAGCCGTCGTCCTGGCCGAGCCAGCTGTCGAGCGAGCGGAACAGGCGGAGCAGGTGTTGCGCGAGCTCGAACGGCTTGCTGCCCGGTTCGAGCCGATACCGGCCCGCCCGCAGCCGCGACACCGTCGGACCCGACAGCCCGACGATCGCGCCGAGCCGTGCGTTCGACAGCTGCCAGAACTCGGCAATGCGCGCCACCGCATCGCTCAGCACGCGGGCGGCATCGGTGCTGCGGATGTCAGCGTGGTCGGGAACGATCATCGTGTTCTCCTGAGCGACATCTAGGCTCTTCCGTACCACGGAACAAGTAACATCAATTGTGACGCCGGTAACAGAGCCTTCCGCGCCGGATGTCGGAGCCGCCAACATGTAGGCGCGTGCGGTCGGCGTTCGGGCTCGTTCTCGATGATGGCGATCAGCGCGGAGCTGTCGATGACCATCAGGACGGGAGTCCGTTCTCGTCATAGCCGAGGATCTCATCGTCCGTGCGGGTGTCGACGATGGGGAGCGTTGTAGCGCTCGATCGCCGCGTTGTTCCACGGCCGCTCGCCGCGCTTGAGCTGCTCGTCACGCAGCCGCAGCCGGAGGGCGCCGCGCACGGCCTCGGTCAGCGTCTCGCCGGTCGGGCTCGCCACCTGGCGCGCGAGGCTGTCGGTTTCCTGATCCTTCAAGCTGAGCGCCATGCGTTCGACTGATTCCCGCTGCCGAAGGCTTGCGGCGACCGGGCGGTCGCGGCATAATCGTTTCGCCGGGGGCACGAACGGGGGCATGGGCGATCCGTCGACCTCGCGTCATGTGGGGAGAGACGATGAACACGCTACGATTGATCTGCGCCGCGACGATGCTGGTCGCCGCGCCGGCGTTCGCCGCCAGCGTCTTCGACGGGACGTGGAAGACCGACACGAGCCAGACGCAGATGTCGGCGAAGCCGAACACCTATCTGCTCAAGGACGGCACCTATACCTGTACGGCGTGCGTGCCGACGCTGGTCGTCGCCGCCGACGGCAAGTTCCACAAGGTCACCGGCCACCCGTATTTCGACGAATATGCGGTGACCGTCGTCGACGCGCACACGATCAAGCAGGAATCGCGCAAGGACGGCAAGCCGGCGGGCGATTCGGTGCGGACGGTCGCCGCCGACGACAAGACCGCCACCGTCGTGTTCAACGACCTCAGCGCGACGAACGGCGTGCCGGTGACGGGCAAGCGGACCGACGTCCGCGTCGCCAAGGGTCCGGCGGGATCGCACGCGGTGTCGGGGTCATGGCGGCCGATGCCGTCGCAGGCGGTGTCCGACAGCGGCCTGCTGGTGACGACGACGCTGGTGGGCGACACGTTCACCCTGACGATGCCGACCGGCGTGTCGTATTCGGCCAAGGTCGACGGCCCGGCGGCACCCGTCGTCGGCGACCCCGGCTGGACGTCGGTCACGGTCAGGCGCACCGGGCCGAGCACGCTCGTCGAGACCGACCTGCTCGACGGCAAGCCGGTGGCGGTGCTGGCGATGACGGTCGCCCCCGACGGCAAGACGATGCGGGTCGAGTTCGACGACCGGCTGCGCGACCGGAAATCGACCTTCGTCGCGGTCAAGCAGTAGCGGGCGGGACCATCCGCAGCACGACCGCGCGCCCCGGCGGCAGCGTCGCCGGGGGCTCGCCGGCGAGGCGGACGGCGTCG
>CAXUEV010000191.1:0-4002 GCA_964250105.1 uncultured Sphingomonadaceae bacterium | reverse complement strand
ACAACACCGGCCGGTCTCTGGTTGCCGCTGGATGAAAGGCGGGGGTCAGGTCACAACCAACTACGAACGTCTGGAAATTGGTTAATGATGCCAACTTTTTCCCTGGACGCCTCCTCATAGCGAGTCTCGACACCGCTATCTTGGCACACAGATGCCGTCGGGGGCGTCCACCCCATCGCTTACTGTGAACGACCGGTTCTGGGTCCTGGTGATCACGCGATCGTTGGCCGAGCATATCGGCGCGGCTAGATAAAGCCGCTGGGTTTTCCGGCATGATGCGTGAGGGTTCGCTTGAAGACTGCGGCGATCAATCAGCAGTCCTCGACGGGCCGGGCTGATGCCTGCGCGAGAACCAGGCTGTCTGTTCGGTCGCGCGCCCAGCTAAATGTCGCTCCCGTCTTGATTACCGCCTGCACGAACTCGGGAAAATCATCGGGCCAACCCGGAACGCGCCCGTAAATCCGTTCCGGTGGCACGTTCGCTGCCAAGTTGAAGCCGGCCTGCTTGCCCTCCAAGGTCCAGCGTAGCCAGACCGGGTCTAGAAAGGTAGTCCAGGATGCGTCGCGTTTGCCGTTCTGTGACTCGTTGCCAGGCGAACCTAACATCAAGATTCCGAGTTCGGATTCGTCCCCAAGTTCACGATCCTTCAGGATCGGCGCAATAAACATCTTGTATGCGGGAGCGAGTTCCGCGACGCGCACGAATGCATATTCCTGCGGCACCAGCCCGGCGGTCACAAAGCGCTTAATCCTTTTACGTGGAACCCCGATCGAGGATCGCGTCGATCGCTCGTGCTGGTGCTTCGTTTGATGGAGTTTCGATTTCGGCCATGCAGCGGCATCATCGTCGATCTCTTTTGCATGGTTCTGACAGAGCCAGATGGCATTTCGAATGTTTGGCCGTTCTTCGGGCGTCATCAACCGATCGTAGCGGGCTCCGCCCGGTGAAGCGGCCGCAATGTGCGCGGCAACACCGATATTCGTTACCGCTTCTGGCGATCCGGCGCTGGCGGCCACTGTAAGAGCCGAACAGATCGCGCAGAGATAGCCAGATCGCTTGGCTAGCGTCGTAATGACATTTTTATGAACTCGTTGCCCTGCCTGTTTGACTTGACGCTGCGAGAACTCTCTACCTCTGCCATCGATATCCTCTGGTGGTGCAAATAACGACCTCAGGGTCTAGCAGCGATCCACGATTGGCAACGCCAATCTCAAGGGCGCTCCGGTAGGGAGTGATCGCCGCGCTAGCTGAGCGGACGCTCCAAACCCGACGCTTACTAGTCCGCTTCACGATGCGGGTGTACCGTGCAAGCCTCCATCCACAGGCTGACGTCCACCATGAATTGCTGTTCGCTGCTTGCTGTTGACACGCGGGACCAGCCGCAGAACCGGTATGAACGAGCGGCCGCTTCCGGGAAGCGCCGACCGGATCGCGAGTGACCGGGTGTGGGTCGATCCGGACTTGCGACGGCGGCTGCCGCCCTTTCGGCGGACGCCAGATAGTCGCTCATCGCCACAAGCTGCCGACCACGATCGGCTACGCAGGGGGCCGATATCCCAACACTCATCGCACGATCGGTGTCGGCGGCTACCTAGATACTCGTCGGCCCGATTCGCTGCCATAGGCCGCCGCGTTACCCAAAGCGGATCATAACCACCGTGCTAAACACCGTGCTATTTCGAAAAAATAGCACGGTTGCAGCCACGTAACACATTGAAAATATTGGTGCGCCCGGAACGATTCGAACGTCCGACCCTCAGATTCGTAGTCTGATGCTCTATCCAGCTGAGCTACGGGCGCGCAGGTGTCGCTAGTAGGTGTTCGCGGCGGCGGACGCAAGCATGCTTTGGGCGGTGTCGAGGGAGGCGGTCGAGGGTCCACGCTGTTCAGGGTCACGGGGCATACATGGCATACATGGCGGAGCCGACGCCGCCGCGGGGCTACGTCTGCCTGCCTGGCCGGGCCGCGGCGCGGTTGACACCCGCCGGCGCCTTTCTACGGTGCGCCGCCTCCGGCCCTTCGAGTAAGTCCCATGTCCGCCATGATCCGCATCACGCTGCCCGACGGTTCCGCCCGCGACGTCGCGCGCGGCACCACCGCGGGCGAGATCGCGGCGGCGATCGGGCCGGGGCTGGCGCGGGCGGCGCTGGCGGCGCGGATCGACGGGCAGCTGGTCGACCTGTCGCGCGCGATCGACGACGACGCCCACCTCGCGCTGGTGACGGCGAAGGACGAGAAGGACGCGCTCGAACTCGCGCGCCATGATTATGCGCATGTCCTGGCGGAGGCGGTCCAGCACCTGTTCCCGGCGACGCAGGTCACCTTCGGCCCGGCGACCGACGACGGCTTCTACTACGACTTCGCGCCCGCCGACCGGCCGTTCACCGACGACGATCTGCCCGCGATCGAGGCCGAGATGCGCCGCATCATCGCCGCCGACGAGCCGCTCGTCCGCGAGGAATGGCCGCGCGACCGGCTGGTCGACCATTTCGCGGCGCACGGCGAGCGCTTCAAGGCCGAATGGGCGGCGGCGCTGCCCGACGGCGAGCCGCTGACGGTGTACCGCGCCGGCACCGGCGACGACGCGTGGCTCGACCTGTGCCGCGGCCCGCATCTGGCGTCGACCGGCAAGCTCGATCCGCACGCGTTCCGGCTGACGCGGGTGTCGGGGGCGTATTGGCGCGGCGACCAGAACAACGCGATGCTCAGCCGGATCTACGGCACCGGCTGGCTCAACAGGAAGCAGCTCGACCAGCACCTGCTGCGGCTCGAGGAGGCGGCGAAGCGCGACCATCGCCGCATCGGCCAGGAGATGGACCTGTTCCACCTCCAGCCCGAGGCGCAGGGCTCGGTGTTCTGGCATCCCAACGGCTTCGTCGTGTGGCGCGCGCTCGAGGCGTATCTGCGCCGCCGGCTCGACGCCGCCGGCTATCTCGAGGTCAAGACGCCGCAGCTGATGGACGCGCGCCAGTGGGAGGCGTCGGGGCACTGGGGCAAGTACCGCGAGAACATGTTCGTCGTGCCCGACGAGGTGCCGGGCACCGACGACGACGGCCCGGTCCTGACCGGCGACGGCGAGCTGATGGCGCTGAAGCCGATGAACTGCCCGGCGCACGTGCTGATCTTCCGCCAGGGGATCAAGTCGTACCGCGACCTGCCGCTGCGCCTCGCCGAGTTCGGCTGCTGCCACCGCAACGAGCCGCACGGCGCGCTCCACGGCCTCATGCGCGTCCGCCAGTTCACCCAGGACGACGCGCACATCTTCTGCCGCGACGACCAGATCGTCGACGAAGTCCGCGCCTTCTGCGACCTGCTCGACGTCGTCTACCGCGACCTCGGCTTCGACAGCTATGCGGTCAAGCTGGCGCTGCGGCCCGACAAGCGCTTCGGCAGCGACGCGATGTGGGACCGGGCCGAGAACGACCTGCGCGAGGCGGTGCGCCTCGCCGGGCGGCAGGGGCCCGAATATGGCTGGGAGGAGCTGCCGGGCGAGGGCGCGTTCTACTCGCCGAAGCTCGAATTCCACCTGACCGACGCGATCGGCCGGACATGGCAGTGCGGCACGATCCAGCTCGACTATGTCCTGCCCGAGCGGCTCGACGCGAGCTATGTCGGCGAGGACGGCGCGCGCCACCAGCCGGTCATGCTCCACCGCGCCATCCTCGGCACCTTCGAGCGCTTCATCGGCATCCTGATCGAGCACCACGCCGGGCGCTTCCCGCTGTGGCTGGCGCCGGTGCAGGCGGTGGTGGCGACGATCGTGTCCGATGCCGATGCCTATGCCGGCACGGTCGCGGCGGCGCTCGCCGCGGCCGGCCTGCGCGTAGAGCGTGATGTCCGCAACGAGAAGATCAACTACAAGGTCCGCGAGCACAGCCTCGCCCACGTCCCCTATCTCGTCGTCGTCGGCCGGCGCGAGGCCGAGGAGGGCACCGTCGCGCTGCGCCCGCTGGGCGGCGGCGAGCAGCGCGTGCTGCCGCTCGCCGATGCGGTCGCCCTGCT
>CAXUEV010000190.1:0-4022 GCA_964250105.1 uncultured Sphingomonadaceae bacterium | reverse complement strand
CCGCGGGCGCAAGCCCAAGGCGCAGCCGATCGCCGAAGGCGAGGACGCGCCGAAGCCGCGCCGCGGGCGCAAGCCGGCTGCCGCGACCGGGGAATGACGCGCTAGATGGCGCTCGTCGTGCGGCGCGAGACCGCACGCGCGGCGATGCGCTGGGCGATGGCGGCGGTGTATTTCGCCGCCGGCGTCCTCCACCTCGCCTCGCCACAGGGATTCCTCCCGATCGTCCCCGACTGGGTGCCCTATCCGCGCGAGACGGTGATGGTGACCGGCGTCTGCGAGCTGGCGGGCGCGGTCGGGCTGGTGACGCGGCGCTTCCGCTGGTGGGCCGGGGTCATGCTCGCCGCCTATGCGGTGTGCGTCTTCCCGGCGAACATCAAGCACGCGATCGACGGCATCGCCATCGGCGGCATGCGACTCGGCTGGTGGTATCACGGCCCGCGCTTCGTGCTGCAGCCGGTGCTCGTCTGGTGCGCGCTGTTCTGCGCCGGCGTCACCGACTGGCCGTGGCGCCGCCACGAGACCGGCGTCGGCGAGCGGCGACGGCGCATCCGCACGGGCTGACGCCCGCGTCGAAGCTGCGCCAGAAACCGAAAGGCCGCCCGGATCGCTCCGGACGGCCTGACTGGTCGGTCGCAAGGACCGAAGGCATTGTCGGTCGAAAGACCGGTGGCCTAGCGGGTCGTCACCTCGATGACAGCGCCCGCTGCAATTCCGGTCTTCAACGTGAGACAATGAGACACTGGACCACCTCCTTTCGTTAAGTGAACGAGGACCTCAAGATCGGGCACGGCGCCGACAAATGCAAGTCCTTCGATTCACGGCGCGGCCGGCAGGTGCCGGCGTCGCCTGAGCGCCGCGAACTCGGTCAGCCCGAGCAGGACCAGCCCGACGAGGAACGGCACCAGCGTGTACATCACGCGGAACAGGAACAGCGCGGCGAGCAGCTCGTCCTTCGGCATGTGCGGCAGCATGACGACGACGACCGTCTCGAACACGCCGAGACCGCCGGGCGCGTGGCTCAGCGCGCCGGCGATCATCGCGACGGCGTAGATCACGACGAAGCCGATGAACGGCGGCATGCCCTCGTTCGGCAGCAGCAGGTACAGCGCCGCCGCCGCCGCCGCGAGATCGGCGAAGCCGACGGCGATCTGCGCCGCGGTCGAGCGCCAGTTCGGCAGCGTCAGGCGCAGGCCGAACAGCCGCAGCTCGCGCCGGTAGAAGCTCGCCAGCAGCGTGTAGGCGAGCGCGCCGGCCAGCAGCAGCACGCCGGCGAAGCGGTTGACGCTGCGCGGCAGGACGTCGACCGCCGCGGCGATGCCGGGGTCGATCGTCAGCCCTATGCCGGCCGCCATGATGATGCCGAGCCAGAACGTCCAGCCGCACAGCGCGATGATCAGGACGACGTCGAGCGGCGCCACGCCGACACGCGTATAGATGCGGTAGCGCACCGTGCCGCCGGTCAGCACCGTCATGCCGAGCGCATGGCTCATCGTGAAGCTGGTGAACGAGGCGTTGGCGACGGTGGCGAGCGGCAGGCGGTAGCCGAGATGGTCGAGCGCGAGCCAGTCGTAGCCGGTCAGGATGATATAGCTCAGCACGACGAACAGCGCCGCGCCGATCAGCACCGGCGTCGGCGTCGCGTGCATCGCCGCGACCACCTGCGCCAGCGTCACCTCGTGCGAGATGCGGCGCAGCGCGAACACCGCCAGCGCCAGCACGATCAGGCCCGCGACCGGAGCGATCAGCTGCCGCCACAACGGGGTCGCCCGCTTGGCCGGCAGCTCGGCCGGGCGGCCGCTCGACGAATGCATCAACGACCCGACCTCCATCCGCCGTGCGGGCGCCGCCCGCGCACTGCGCCGGTGGGCCCGGAGGGATTCGAACCCCCAACCAAGCCGTTATGAGCGGCCGGCTCTACCGTTGAGCTACAGGCCCGCCGGCGCCCGTCGGCCCTAGCGTATCGGGCATGTCGCGGGCAAGGACCGCGCCCGCGGCCACGAAAAAGGGCCGGACGTCGCCGTCCGGCCCAGTCACGTTGACCCGCTTAGGGGGGAAGCGGATCGGTCCCGGCCAGCAAGGGGGAGGAGTGGCCGGAACCCGAGCCGGGTCCGCAGGGAGGGGCGAACCGGCCGGCGCTGCAACGCAGCAACGATCCGCATATGGACGCAGCGAACGGTCCGCGGCAGAGGCGGAGATCGCAGTGCAGCTATGCCGCGGGAACATGCTCGTCGGTGAGGTCGAGCGCCGCGACCGTCATCCGGTCGACGAGGAAGTCGCGCAGCGCGGCGATGCGGACCGAGCGCCGCAGCTCGACCGGATAGACGAAATAGGTGCGGAAGACGGTGCCGTCGACGCGCGGCAGGATCGTCCGCACCCTGCCCGAGAAGCGGATCAGGTAGCTCGGCAGGAAGGCGATGCCCGCCCCCGCCTCGACCGCCTGCAGCACGCCGAAGCTGTTGTTGATCGCCAGCGCCGGCACGCGCCGCGGCCCGTCGTGGCCGAGGTCGAGCAGCGCGTTGATCCCCTTGAGGCTCTCGGGCGCGGCCGGGCCGTACGCCAGCAGCCGGTGGCGGCCGAGCTCCTCGACGGTCGCCGGCTCGCCCATCGCCGCGAGGTACGACGGCGCCGCGCACAGCCGGTGGCGGATCGGCACCAGCGGCTTCTGGATCAGCTCGCTCTGGTGCGGCGGGTGGAAGCGGATCGCGACATCGGCCTCGCGCTTGGCGAGGTCGACGTCGTGGTCGTTGAGCACCAGCGTGATGTTGACGTCGGGATAGAGCTGGATGAAGTCGCCGAGCTGCCGCGACAGCCACGTCGAGCCGAAGCTGACCGTCGTCGTCAGGCGGATCTCGCCGGTCGGGCGGTCGCGCGACGCCTCGATCCGCTGGCGCGTGCGGTCGAGGATCTCGCCCATGTCGTGCGTCGCGGCGTGGAGCTGCTCGCCCTCGTGCGTCATCGCCAGCCCGCGGGCGTGGCGGTGGAACAGCTTGGCGCCGATCGCCTCCTCGAGCGCGAGCACCTGCCGGCTCAGCGCCGGCTGCGTCATGTGCAGCCGCCGCGCCGCCTCGGTGAAGCTGCCCGCCTCGGCGACGCACTCGAACAGCCGCAGCTTGTCCCAGCTCAAATTCACCGCGGCCTCCCGCCTAGAGGGCGAAGACGCCCGGCGCCGGCTGCAGCACCAGATCCTCGACCGCCACCGGCGCATGCGCGAGGAAGCGCTCGGCCTCGAGTGCGGCCATGCAGCCCATGCCGGCCGCCGTCACCGCCTGGCGGTAGACCTTGTCCTTGACGTCGCCGGCGGCGAACACGCCCGGGACCGAGGTCGCGGTCGAATCGGGCGCGGTGATCAGATAGCCCTCGTCGTCCATGTCGAGCAGGCCGTCGAACAGCGCCGTCGCCGGCACATGGCCGATGGCGACGAACAGCCCGTCGACGGCGAGCGACCGCGACACGCCGGTCGTGGTGTCGAGCAGGTCGAGCCCGGTGACGCCGAGCGGCACGTCGGTCCCCGCGACCGCGCCGACCTCGGCGTTCCAGATGACCTCGATCTTGGGGTTGGCGAACAGCCGCGCCTGGTTGGTGCGGTCGGCGCGCAGCGTGCCACGGCGGTGGATCAGGTAGACCTTGGCGGCGAAGTTGGTCAGGAACAGCGCCTCCTCGACCGCGGTGTTGCCGCCGCCGACGACCGCCACGACCTTGTTGCGGAAGAAGAAGCCGTCGCACGTCGCGCACGCCGAGACGCCGAAGCCGCGGAACCGCCGCTCCGACTCGAGCCCGAGCCACCGCGCCTGCGCGCCGGTGGCGACGACGAGCGTCTCGGCGAGATAGCGCGTGCCGCTGTCGCCGGTGGCGACGAACGGGCGCGCCGACAGGTCGACGTCGACGATGATGTCGGTCATCAGCCGCGCGCCGACATGCTCGGCCTGCGCCGCCATCCGCACCATCAGGTCGGGGCCCATGACGCTGATGTCGCCGGGCCAGTTCTCGACGTCGGTGGTGAT
The DNA here is from genome assembly GCA_964250105.1 of uncultured Sphingomonadaceae bacterium. Lineage (GTDB taxonomy): Bacteria > Pseudomonadota > Alphaproteobacteria > Sphingomonadales > Sphingomonadaceae > Polymorphobacter_B. The sequence continues at coordinate 21 of CAXUEV010000190.1, read as the reverse complement.
CGTCAGCTGCCCGCCCGGCTG
>CAXUEV010000189.1:0-4025 GCA_964250105.1 uncultured Sphingomonadaceae bacterium | reverse complement strand
TGGCCGGGTTGGTGGCGGCAGCGGCGGCGGCGCACGCCGACTATGCCGCGGCGGCAGCGAAGCTGACCGTGGCGCGCACCGATGCCGCCGCCCGGCTCGACCACGCTGTGACGGGTGAACTCGGCCCGCTGAAGCTTGACGCCGCACGCTTCCGTACCGCGCTCGCCGAAGGCGCGCCCGGTCCGGGCGGAGCGGATACGGTACAGTTCGAGGTGTCGACCAACCCCGGCGCACCGTTCGGGCCACTCGTCCGCATCGCCAGCGGCGGCGAGCTGTCGCGCTTCGTGCTGGCGCTGAAGGTGGCGCTGGCGGCCACCGGCACGGCGGGAACGATGATCTTCGACGAGATCGACCGCGGCGTCGGCGGCGCCGTCGCCAGCGCGATCGGCGATCGGCTGGCGCGGCTGGCCGAGCACACGCAGGTGCTCGTCGTCACCCACAGCCCGCAGGTCGCGGCACGCGGCCGCCACCAGTGGCGCATCGCCAAGTCGGTCGCCGGCACCGTCACCCGTACCGGTGTCACGCCGCTCGACACCGCACAGCGTCGCGAGGAGATCGCGCGGATGCTTTCGGGCGCGGAGGTGACCGACGAGGCACGCGCCCAAGCGGTAAGGCTGCTCGGCCTGGCCGCCTGAGACTTACCGGTCGATCACAGCCGGCGAGACGTCAGTGCAGCCGCCGATCGAGTTCGCCGATCGCAGCGGCCGTCAGACGCGCGGCTTCGGCGGGGTCGTCGCGGCCGACGATGATCCGCTTCGCGGCGGCGGTGGCAACATCGACCGCCTGCGCCCGTACATGGGCCTCGGCAGCGCGCTCGGCGGCGGCGATCTTGGTCTCGGCCATTGCCGTGCGCCGGGCGATGACCGCCTCGGCCTGGGCGCGGGCGTCAGCGACGATCAGCGTCGCCTCGTGCTGCGCGGTGTGGACGATCGTCTCGGCATCGCGGCCGGCCTGCTCGGCGCGGGCACGATAGTCGGCAAGCAGCCCTTCGGCCTCGGCGCGCAGCCGCTTCGCCTCGTCGAGCTCGCCGCGGACCTTGGTCGCGCGGCCGTCGAGCATGCCGGCGAGCATCTTCGGTACCTTCAGGCAGAGCAGCAGCGCGACGAAGATCGCGAAGGCGATGGCGATATAGCCCTCGGCGTTGAGCCCGAGCCATTCGAGGTGATGCGGCTCCTCGGTGCCACCGGTCGCTGTGGTTCCGGCGATTTCAGGCTCGGCCATAACTGATCCTTCAGGCCGCGACCGCGGCGACGTTCGCCGCGACTTCGTCCGTCTCCGGACGGCGCCCGGTCAGCCGCGCGACGATGTCGGCGGTAGCCTCTTCGGCGACCGCGCGCAGGTTGGCGACCGCGGCGGCCTGCGCTGCCTCGATCCGCGCCTGCGCCGCCGCTGCCTGAGCAGCAAGGTCGGCCTCGACGGTCTTGAGCTTCGCCGTGGTTTCGCCCGATGTCGCCGTCTTGGCCTCGGCGGTGAGCTTCGCCGCCGCCGCCCGTGCCGCAGCCAGCGTCGCCTCATAATCGGTCAGAACCGCCTGGGCGCTAGACCGCGCGCCCTCGGCCTGCGCGAGATCGTCACCGATCACCGCGGCGCGGCCGGCGACGACGCGCTCGACCCGCGGCAGCGACGACCGGACGATCAGATACAGCAGCGCGAAGACAGCGATCAGCCACGCGATCTGCGGGACCGCGACCGATGGATCAAACTGAGGCATCGTCGTTCCTTCTGGCGTCGTGTCCGATCAGACGACGAACAGCAGGATCAGCGCGACGAGGAACGAGAAGATGCCGAGCGCCTCGGTCACGGCAAAGCCGAACAGCAGGTTCGGGCGCTGCGAGTTGGCGGCGGCCGGATTGCGCAGCGCGCCCTGGAGGAACAGGCCGAAGATGATGCCCACGCCGAGTGCGGCGAGGCCCATGCCGAAAGTGGCGATGCCGGCGCCGATGAGCTTGGCGGCAGTTGCGTCCATGTCAGTCCCCTTGGGTGTCTGGTGTCGGGTGGAACAGCCGGTCAGTGGCTGAGGTTGATCGAATCGTTGAGGTAGACGCAGGTGAGCAGCGCGAACACGTACGCCTGGACGACGGCTACGAGCAGCTCGAGCGCGTACAGCGCGACGTTCATCGCCAGCGGCAGGATGCCGAGCACCCAGAAGGCACCGCCGGCGAGCCCGAGACTGACGATGAAGCCGGCGAACACCTGGAGCAGGATATGGCCCGCTGTCATGTTGGCGAACAGACGCACGCTGAGCGTCAGCGGCCGCGAAAGGAACGAGATCAGCTCGATCAGAACGATCAGCGGCAGCAGCAGGACCGGCGTCTGCGGCGGCACGAAGAGCTCGAAGAAATGGAGCCCGTGGCGGGCGAGGCCGATCGCGACGCACAGCAGGAAGATGAACGCGGCAAAGGCGAAGGTCACCCAGATATGGCTGGTGACGGCGAAGGCGAAGGGCAGCAGGCCGAGGATGTTGGCGAACAGGATGAAGACGAACAGGGCGAAGATGAACGGCACGTAGCGACGGCCGTTCGGCCCGATATTCTCGTCGACCATCGAAACGACGAACTCGTGGAGCATCTCGACCGCCGACTGCCAGCGCCCCGGTACGAGCGCCGCGCGGCGCATGCCGACGCTGAGGAACAGCCACACGCCGGCGAGGGTCAGCAGCATGAACAGCGAAGCATTGGTGAACGAAACATCGTAGCCGAGCGTCGACGCCGGCACGAGCCGGGTGATTTCGAACTGTTCGAGCTGTGGACGCGTCACGGTCGAAACTGCCCTTCGGTCTCAGGCGGAGCCGCCGGGGGCACCGGCGCGGCATCCACCAGCCTCTGCTCGGCGGCGACCGCACGAAACAGATTGATGAACCCCGCCGCCAATCCCAGCAGCACGAACAACAGCAGCAGCCAGGGCTTGGTGCCCAACCAACGGTCGAGCTGCCAGCCGATGGCGCTGCCAACAACGGTCGTGACGACGATCTCCACGGCGAAGCGGAAACCGGCGCCCAGTGCTCCCCCGGCCACCCGCAACGGGTCCGCCGGAGTATTCCGCACCTTCGCTGCGGCCAGGCGAGCCTCGAACGATTCGGGCTCGTCGGTCGGGCGCGGGCGGCTCACCGGGGTTCCTCGACAGGATGGCGGGAACAGCCCCGCACCGCCCCGACGGTTGCCCGCCGAAGCACGGACCCTCTAGGGTCGGGGTGTGCCCAAGTCAACTCCGCGCGCCTACTCGGCGGCGAGCAGGTGCCCGGCACGCGACAGGTCGACCGACACCAGCTGACTGACGCCCGGCTCAGCCATCGTCACGCCGTACAGCCGGTGCATCCGGCTCATCGTCACCGCATTGTGGGTGACGATGAGGAAGCGGGTTGCAGTCGCCGCCGCCATCCGGTCGAGCAGGTCGCAGAAGCGCTCGACATTGGCATCGTCCAACGGCGCGTCGACCTCATCGAGCACGCAGATCGGTGCCGGATTGGTCAGGAACAGCGCGAAGATCAGCGCCGCCGCGGTCAGCGCCTGCTCGCCGCCCGACAACAGGGTCAGCGACTGGAGCTTCTTGCCCGGCGGCTGCGCCATGATCTCGAGCCCGGCGTCGAGCGGATCGTCCGCCTCGACCAGCGCGAGATGCGCCGCGCCGCCGGCGAACAGCGTCGCGAACAGGTCGCGGAAATGGCCGTCGACCGCCGCGAAGGCGGCAAGCAGCCGGACCCGACCCTCGCGGTTCAGCGCGCCGATGCTGCCGCGCAGCCGGGCGACGGCGGTCTCGAGTTCGGCCTGTTCGGCCGCCGCGCCGCGCGCCGTCGCATCGAGTTCGGCGAGTTCGAGATCGGCGCGGAGGTTGACCGGGCCGATGCGGTCGCGCTCGGCGATCAGCGCATCTAATTTGGCGGCGACCACTGCGGCATCCTGGGGTGGCCCGTCGCCGACCGGCAGCAGCGGCGGCGGGCAACCGAAGCGCTCGCCGCTCAACGCCTCGACCTCGCGGCGACGGTCGTCCTCGTGCTCATGATTGGCGGTGGCGCGGGCGCGTGCCTC
>CAXUEV010000188.1:0-4030 GCA_964250105.1 uncultured Sphingomonadaceae bacterium | reverse complement strand
CGCTGGCGGCGGCAACCGCGTCGCGCGGCGCCGCCTTGCGGGCGTCGACGCCCGTCAGCGGCGCGAGCGCAGCCAAGGTCGCCGCCGCTTCGAGGAAGCTCCGCCGCGATGTCGTCATGCCCGCCTGTCTTCCAGCTTGTGCATCGGCCGCCGCATCCTATGTCGCGTCGGCAACCTACAGGAAACCCGCCGATGAGCGACAGCCGACTGTTCACCCCGCTCAATCTCGGCGGCCTGCCGCTCGCCAACCGCATCGTCGTTGCGCCGATGTGTCAATATTCGGCCGAAGACGGCAGCACCACAGATTGGCATAGTGTCCACCTCGGCGGGCTGGCGTTGTCGGGGGCGGGACTCCTGATTCTCGAGGCGACCGCGGTCGTCGCGGAGGGGCGGATCAGCCCCGGCGATCTCGGTCTATATTCCGATGCTAACGAAGCGGCGTTGAAGGATGTTCTGACCACTATCCGCCGTCATTCCCCAATGCCGCTCGGCATCCAACTGGCGCACGCGGGGCGCAAGGCGTCGTGTTACGTGCCGTGGGAGCACGGCGGCGCGCAGATCGCGCCCGGCGCGCTTGGCGGCTGGCAGACCGTCGCCCCGTCGGCGGTAGCCTTCGCCGATGCCGACAACCCGCCGGTTGTCCTCGACGACGCTGGCCTCGCCCATGTCCGCGACGGCTTCGTTGCCGCCGCTAAACGTGCGGCCCGCCTCGGCTTCGACCTGATCGAGCTCCACGCCGCGCATGGCTATCTGCTCCACCAATTCCTGTCGCCGCTGTCGAACCGCCGCGACGACCGCTACGGCGGCAGCCTTGAAAATCGCCTGCGTTTCCCGCTCGACGTGTTCGATGCCGTCCGCGCGGCGTTCCCGGGCGACCGGCCGGTGGGGGTGCGGCTGTCGGCGACCGACTGGGTCGACGGCGGCTGGGACGTCGCGCAGAGCATTGCCTTTTCGCAGGCGCTCGAAGCGCGCGGCAGCGCCTTCATCCACGTGTCGAGCGGCGGCTTGTCGCCGGCGCAGAAGATCGCCGTCGGTCCGAGCTACCAGGTGCCGCTCGCGCGCGCGATCAAGGCGGCGGTCGGGATCCCGGTGATCGCGGTCGGGATGATCACCGACTATGAGCAGGCGGAGGCGATCGTCGCGACCGGCGATGCCGACGCCGTCGCGCTGGCCAGGGCGATGCTGTTCGATCCGCGCTGGCCGTGGCATGCCGCCGCGCATCTTGGTGCGTCGGTCCGTGCGCCGAACCAGTATCTCCGCTCGCAGCCGAGGCGGTACAAGACGCTGTTCGACGCCGCCTAGGCGACGGCTGGAGGCCGCCGCCTGGTCAGCAGCGCCAGTAGGCGAGCGGCACCGTCGACCGCCAGGAAGATCAGCAGCGTCGATATCAGGTAGCGGTAACGCAGCAGCGAATAAGTGTAGATGTACGGCAGGCTGGGCAGCAGGATCGCCATGGCGACGTACCACCAGCGTCGGCGGCCACGCACCAGCGCGATGACGACGCCCGCCACCGCGACAATGCTGGCGAACGCCACGAGATACTGGCGCAGCGGGACGAACTTGCCGGCGTCGCGAGTGAAGCGCGTCCACAGGCGGGCGGGTGGGGCGTAGAACTGGACGAAGTTGCGCAGGCGGATCGCCAGCACCTCGCCCCGGTGCGCCGCGATCCACGCCGACGCACGCTCGCGCAGCTCGGCATTGTAGCCGATCTCGCCGAGCCGCATGTAGCGCTTGCGGGCTTCGACGCCCATCAACGGGCTGATTTCCTTGAAATGCGCCTCTTCGGTGCGGGCGAGGTCGGCCTCGCTGTCGCGGCCGTCGTAATAGGCGATCGCCATCGAGATGCCGCTGCCGGTGCGCAGCGGCACGAAGGCGCCGAGCATGCGCTCGTTGCGCAGGCCCCATGGCACGAGGACGGCCGCGATGACGACCGCGCTCGCCGCCACCGGCAGCCACCAGCGGCGCCACGACACGCGGCGGAGCAGGAGGACGCCGATGATGCCGCTGGTGCCGATCGCCGCCGCCGGATTGACCAGGAAGATCAACCCGTTGCCGATGCCGAGAAGGAGGAGCGTCCTTGCTGCGACCTCACTCGATCGGTCGAGCCGGAGCGCGGCGAGGAGGATCGCCAGCAGGCCGGCGGCGACAAGCGCGCCGTCCCAGACGCGGAAGCCGACGAGCTCGAGCGCGTATTGGATCGGCACTAGCGCGACGATGGCGACACCCGCCAGCCGCGCCAGCGGCGGCGTGCCGAGTTCGCGCATGACGCGCTCGGCGAGGAGCAGCGAGACGACGAGCAGCGCCAGTGCCCAGGCAGTCAGCACGAGTTCGGCGGCGGTGCCTTGGCCCAGGAGCGCATAGACCGCGGCGGCGGGAAGGGGCGTCAGCGGCATCAGGTGCGCGGTCGGGCCGGTGCCGGGACCGAAGGCTTCGGCGAAGCCGCGGCCTTCGGCGAGGGCGCGGGCGATGAAGAACGCCTCGCTGTCGATCGCGGCGAGGTGGCCGTGCCATACCCAGGCGAGGCGCAGGAGGCAGGCGACGGCGATGATCGCGACGCTGACGACGGTCACGGTGCGATCGGACATGCCATTCGCCAAGGAGTTGGTCGATCCGGACACAGTCTTTCCCCCGTTCGCGGGACATCTAGGGGAGGCGAAACGGCGCCGAGTCAACCTGGGGTTTCCTTGGCGGGCAACGTCCCTATGTAGGGGCCATGCATGAGTTCTCCCGCCGTGACCTGCTGGCCGTGGCCGTCGTCTGCTGGGTCGGCGGCGGCACGATCCCGGCACGCGCCGCGGCACGGGCCCGGTTCGCCGTCGACCTGACCCCGGCACAATGGCGGGTCCGCCTTGCGCCAGCCGCCTATGCCGTGCTTCGCGAGGAAGGGACCGAGCGGCCCTTCTCGTCGCCGCTCAACAACGAGCATCGCGCCGGCATCTTCGCCTGCGGCGGCTGCGCGCTGCCGCTGTTCGCGAGCGCGACCAAGTTCGACAGCGGCACCGGCTGGCCGAGCTTCTACGCGCCGCTGAAGAACGCCGTCGGCAGCCGCGTCGACGGCACGCTGGGCATGACCCGCACCGAGGTCCACTGCCGCCGCTGCGGCGGCCATCTCGGCCATGTCTTCGACGACGGGCCGAAGCCGACGGGGCTGCGTTACTGCATGAACGGGGTCGCGCTGACCTTCGTCGCCAAGGCATGAGGACCGCCATGCGCAAGAGCCTGATCGTCGCCTGCCTGCTGCTGCTGCAGGGCCCGGTCGCGGCCGACACCGTCCGGGTGGTGCCGGCGCCGCTGGTCGACGTGCGCCCGGCCGCGGGCAAGGCGACGGCGGTGTTCGCCGGCGGCTGCTTCTGGGGCCTCGAGGGCGTGTTCGAGCATGTCGCCGGGGTCGGGGACGTCGTGTCGGGCTATGCCGGCGGCGCGGCGCTGACCGCGCGCTACGAGGTCGTCGGCTCGGGGCTGACCGGCCACGCCGAATCGGTGCGCATCACCTACGACCCGGCGAAGATCAGCTTCGGCCAGCTGCTGCGGATCTACTTCTCGGTGGCGACCGACCCGACCCAGCTCAACCGCCAGGACCCCGACAGCGGGCCGCAGTATCGCGGCACGATCTTCGCGCAGAGCCCGGAGCAGGCGAGCGTCGCCGCCGCCTATATCGCCCAGCTCAACCGGCAGAAGGCGTATCCGCGGCCGGTGGTGACGACGGTCGAGACCGGCCGCGCCTTCTACCCGGCGGAGGCGTATCACCAGAACTTCCTCGCGCGGAACCCGACCTACCCGTATATCGTCGTCAACGACATGCCCAAGGTCGCGGCGCTGAAGCGGCTGTTCCCGGCGGTCTACCGGGGCTGACGCCGGCCCGCGCCGGTGGACGCGCGCCGCGCCGGTCGGCATAGCGGCGCTGGCGATGGAGCGAAGATGGCGGGCAAGACGATTCTCGTGATGCTGGCATGCACGCTGGCGATGCCGGTCGCGGCGGCGCCGCCGCGGCCCGCGAAGAAGCCGGCGGCCAGGGCGGTCAGGCCCGCGG
>CAXUEV010000187.1:0-4055 GCA_964250105.1 uncultured Sphingomonadaceae bacterium | reverse complement strand
CTGCCCGTGCCGCACGATCCACAGCCGTGCCGGCCAACTCGATTCCGCCATCGCCGTCCCCCGCCGGGCCCGAGCGCCCGCCGCCCACGAACCCGCGCTCGCCCGAAGCGTTCCGATGGCGGCTCTCAGCTCCTCGCCGCGCCGCGCCGCAGCCGGTCGCGCAGGACCGCGTTGTGGCGGTCGATCTCGGCGAGCAGCGCCTTGAACTCGCCGTCGTTGGCCAGCGACCGCATCAGCGGGTAGCGGTCGATCCGGGTGAACATGTCGAAGTCGTACGGCGTCCGGAAGCCGCGGGCGATCGACTGCCGCAGCTCGGCGACCGCGGCGTCGCGCTGTCCGAGCCCGGCGAGCGCGTTGACCCGGGCGATGACCGTCGACGCCTCGAGCGGACCCGGGCTCGCCGGCACGGCGAGGACCAGCCTGAGCACGCGCCGCGCCTGGGCGTGGTCGCCCGACCCGTCGAGCGCCGACGCCGCCGCCATCATGTCGAACCGGGCGCCGTCGGCGCGCGGCACGGGCAGGAACAGCGCCGGCAGCGCCTTGGTGAAATAGCCGAGCGCCTTGTCGTAGTCGCCGGTGAGCAGGCCCATCATGCCGATCGCGTCGGCCCAGATCGGGTCGTCGTCGCGCGCGTTCTGGCGCTCGGCGAAGGCCAGCAGCTCGCGGTGGCGCCCGTCCGCCAGGAAGCCGATCGCGGTCGCCAGCGGCGCGGCGGCGGGCGAGGACCGGAGCTGCGCCAGCACCTGGTCCATCTCGGGCTTCATCCCCAGGTTCTGGTAGACATAGGCGAGGAGCAGGCGGGCGGCGACGTCGTCGTCGATCGCGCCCGCCTGCACGAGCGGCGGTATCGCCTCGTCGAGCCGACCCGTCGCGACGCGCAGCTGGGCGAGCGAGATCAGCGGCGGCGGATAGTCGGGGAACAGCTGCGCCGTCGCCCGGTACTGCCGCTCGGCATCGGCGACGCGGTCGAGGCTTTCGAGCGTGACCCCGACCATCGTCCGCGCGCCGCGGTTGAGCGGGTCGATCGCGATCGCCCGGGTCAGCACGTCGAGCGCCTCGGCATGCCGCCCGAGGCTCGCGAGCACGGTGCCGTAGAGGAACAGCCCGTCGGCGTTCTTCGGGTCGAGCGCGACGGCGCGCGCCAGCGCCGCGGCGGCGCGCCGGCTGTGATCGGTGTTGCCGGTCCGGATCGACCACACGCGCTCGGCGAGGCCGCGCGCCCTGAGCACGACCGCCGAATCGGGATCGAGCTTCGTCGCCCGGTCGAGCGCCGCCGCGCTGATCCGCGCCGCCTCGCCGAAGTCGAGGGCGAGATGGTCCTGCGCGAGGTGCATCACCGCTTCCGCCAGGCCCGCCCACACCGCCGGGTTCGCCGGCTCGATCTCGGTCAGGCGCATGAACCCGGCGCGCGCCGCCTGCACGTCGACGACGCGCCCGGTGCGCAGCTGCGCCCGCGATTCGAGCTCGAGGACATAGTCGCGCCGGCTGCGCGGCCGCGTCACCGGCGCCGCGCCGACGAGCCGCGTCCGCAGGACGCGGGCGACCGCCTCGGCGATCTCGGACTGGATCGCGAGCGCGTCGCCGCTCGACCGGTCGAACGTCTGCGACCAGAGGTGGAAGCCGTCGGCCGCCTTGATCAGCTGCGCCGTGATGCGGATCGTCCCGCCGCTGCGCCGCACGCTGCCTTCGAGCACATGCGCCACCCCGAGCCTCAGCGCCACGCTCCGCAGGTCCTCGTTGCGGCCCTTGAAGTAGAACGACGAGGTCCGCCCGGCGACCTTGAGGCTCGACCCCTGCGCCAGCGCGTTGATCAGCTCCTCGGTCAGCCCGTCGGCGAAGAAGTCGTCCCCCGCCGCCGTGCTGAAGCTGACGAACGGCAGCACCGCGATCGAGCGCGTCGGCACCGTCGCCGCCGCCTCGGCCGGTTCGAGCACGTCCCTGTGCGACAGCCAGCGCCAGCCGATCACGGCGGCGATCAGCACCACCGCCGCGACGATCAGCGCCCCGACCCAGTCGGAGCGGACGCCCGACTTGTCGCCGGCGGCGCGTTCGTTCCGCGCCAGCAGCCAGCCGTAGACGATCGCCACCGGCAGGCCCATCGTCAGCAGCGCCAGCGCGAGGGTGATCGTCCATTTGGCGAATTCGAGCGCTTCGAGCAGCGTCTTGATGACCTGGAACGCCGCCCACGCCGAGACGAGGTAGATGCCCGCGACCCGGACGATCGTCCGCCGCTTCAGATCGTCGAGGCGCGACGCCAGCGACGCCACCGCCTAGCCGTCCGCCCCGGTCGTGCCCGGCCTCGCTGCGTCGATGTCCGTCGTCATCACCGTCTCGCGACGATCCGCCCCCCCTGCGCGACTATATCAGTAGCGGCGGCAGGCGGGTCGGCGCAACATCCGGGTTGTCCGGCGCGCCCCCAAGGCTTGATGATCCCGCCCGCGCCCGGCATCGAGGCGGCGCGAGGCTGGCCGGAGGCGACATGTTCGAGATCCGCGAGGACGATCTGTCGGGCGCGCCGACGCGCGCGCTGCTCGCGCTCCATCTCGCCGGCATGCACGCCGCCTCGCCGCCCGGCCATGTCTTCGCGCTCGACCTGTCGGGGCTGCGGGACCCCGCGGTGACGGTGTGGACGGCGTGGCGCGACGGCCGCGTCGCCAGCGTCGGCGCGGTCAAGATGCTCGCCGACGGCGATGCCGAGGTGAAGTCGATGCGCACCCATCCCGATTTCGCCCGCCTGGGCGCCGCTGCCGTCGTGCTCGAGACGATCATCGCGACCGCCACCGCCCGCGGCGCCCGCCGGCTGAGCCTCGAGACCGGCAGCGGCCCCGCCTTCGCCCCCGCCCTCGCCCTCTACCACCGCCGCGGCTTCGTCCCCGGCCCCGCCTTCGGCGACTACACGCCAAGCGCCTTCAACCAGTTCCTCCACCTCGACCTGACTACGGCGAGAAGCCGGTCGTTCTGCCATTCGTCATAAAGGAGGTCGTCGACAACGCCCCGAACGATTTCTAGCGCCGGTTCCGCTCCGCCGAAGCGGTACCGCTAGGCGGCGTCGTCCAGGTGGATGCGAAGCACGAACCCGGCCGCCGTGGCGATGTTGACTAGGGCGTCGAGCGAGAACTTGTCGAGCTTGGCACGCATCAGATCGCTGAGCCGGGGCCGCGTCAGGCCGAGGCGCGGCGCGGCATGTTCCAGAGGAATGTCCCAGGAGCGAACCCGCTCACGAATGCGCACGAGCAGTTCGGCGCGCGCGGCCAGGTTGGCCGCTTCCGCCGGCGTATCGGCCAGCGCGTGGAAGACGTTATCGAACCTCTCGGTCGTCATTGTCGGCCCTCCAATCCTTGAGCCGCCTGGCGGCCAGCGTGATGTCCCGTTGCGCCGTCTGCCGGGTCTTTTTCTGGAACGCATGGAGCACCAGCACCCGATCGGCCAGTGTCGCCAGATAGACCACCCGGAACGCGCCCGCGGCATCCTGCACCCTTATTCTCCCTCACGCCCGACCCGATCGTCGTCATCGGCTTCCAGTCGTACGGCTCGGCGCCAAGCTGGACCGCGAACAGCTCGACACCCGCGCGCGAGCGGGCCGCATCCGGAAAGTCCCGCAGCCGCTCCCGACTGTCGCCGAGGAACTCGATCGGCTTCATGGGAATGCCGTATCAGACTTGATACGGATCGCAAGCTTGAATGATTTTGTCGTGGCCAACGACGACGGCGTTCAGGAAGCCTTGTCGTTCATGAACGGTCGCAATCCCCCGCCGCTGCCGCTAAACCCGCGCGCATGACCGCGCTCATCCTCGGCATCGAATCGTCGTGCGACGAGACCGCGGTCGCGCTGGTGCGGGGCGACCGTACGATCGTCGCGCAGGCGGTGGCGTCGCAGGATGCGGCGCACCGGCCGTTCGGCGGGGTCGTGCCCGAGATCGCGGCGCGGGCGCATGTCGAGCGGCTGGCGCCGATGATCGCCGACGTGCTCGCGCGCGGCGGGGTCGCGCTGGCGGCGGTCGACGCGGTCGCCGCGACCGCCGGGCCGGGGCTGATCGGCGGGGTCATGGTCGGGC
>CAXUEV010000186.1:0-4056 GCA_964250105.1 uncultured Sphingomonadaceae bacterium | reverse complement strand
ACGGCGTCCATTACTACCCGATCATCAGCAGCGCCCGCGCCTTCCGTGCGCTGTGGAAGCGCGCCTATTCAAAAGCGGCCGAGTGGCTCGGCGCGGTCGTCTACGAGGATCCATGGCTCGCGGGCGGGCACAACGGCCTGTCGAACGCCGAGGACCCGCGCCATCCGCAGGACCCCCTGCCCCGCGTCCGCGAGCTGCGCGCGGTGATGCGCGAGAGCGGCATCGCCGATTCGGTGCCGATCGTCATGGCCGGCGGCGTCTGGTGCCTGCGCGAATGGACCGACTGGCTGGGCAACCCCGAGCTCGGCCAGATCGTCTTCCAGTTCGGCACGCGCCCGCTGCTGACGCGCGAAAGCCCGATCCCCGAAGGCTGGAAGGCACGGCTGATGACGCTCCAGGAGGGCGACATCCTCCTCCACCGCTTCTCGCCGACCGGCTTCTATTCGAGCGCGGTCAGGAACCCGTACTTGCGCGCGCTCGAGGCGCGGTCGCAGCGCCAGGTCGCGTTCAGCACCACCGCCACCGGCGACCACCAGTTCCTGCTCGACGTCGGCGTCGGCCGCAAGAAATACTATGTCACTCGCGACGACCTGCTCCACGCGCGCGAATGGGCGGCGCGCGGCCATTCGGAGGCGCTGAAAACCCCCGACAACACGCTGGTGTTCGTCACGCCCGAGGACAGGGCGATCATCCGCCAGGACCAGAGCGACTGCATGGGCTGCCTCAGCCAGTGCGGCTTCTCGAGCTGGGCCGACACCGAGACCAACACCACCGGCCGCCTCGCCGACCCGCGCTCGTTCTGCATCCAGAAGACGCTGCAGGACATCGCCCACGGCGGCGACACCGAGCAGAACCTGATGTTCGGCGGCCATTCGGCGTTCCGCTTCGCCAAGGACCCGTTCTACTCGAACGGCTTCGTCCCCACCGTCCGCCAGCTCGTCGACCGGATCATGACCGGCGACTGACGGGTCGCGCCGCGGCGCTTTGTCGCTTCCGTCCAATACGCGCCCGTGCCGGGGCCGCATTCCTGCGGCCTGGCACTGGGGAGTGGACCATGACCGCGCTGACGAAGATTCTCGACCATCCGATCGACTGGACCACCGCCGCGACCGACGCGACGATGCGCGCCTTCCTCGACGATCTCCAGGCGAACATCGTCAAGGGCCACGGCCGCCACCAGACCGGGCATATCTTCATCGGCTTCGGCGGGATGAGCGCCGACGCGGTCGCCGCGGTCGTCCGCACGCTCGGCCAGCACTGCACCAGCGCGCATCGCCAGCTGCGGACCAACCGCCGCTACGCGCCGCATCTCGACGCCGGCGTGGTCCGTTGCCTGTTCCTGAGCGGCTCGGGCTATGCCGCGCTCGGCAAGCACGCCAAGACCCCGCCCGGCGACGCCTTCCGCGCCGGCATGGAGGCGAGCGGCGGCAAGCTCGCCGACCCGCCGCGCCCCGACTGGGGCGTCGGCTGGCGCGGCCCGAAGCCCGACGCGATGTTCCTGATCGCCGATACCGACGTCGACGTCGTCACCGCCGAGCTCGAGGCGGCGGAGGGCTGGCTCGGCGACGCCGGCGCACACGTCCTGTTCGTCGAGCGCGGGCTCCAGCAGACGCGCAGCTTCCGCCCCGGCGTCCCCGAGGGCGTCGAGCATTTCGGCTATGTCGACGGCCGCAGCCAGCCGCTCGTCCTCGCCGAGGAGACGGCCGAGCCGCACCAGCATTGGAAATCGCTGTTCCCGCCGTCGCAGTTCCTCGTCGCCGACCCCAACGGCCGCAGCGAGGTCTCGGCGGGAAGCTATTTCGTCTTCCGCAAGCTCGAACAGGACGTCCGCGGCTTCAACGCCGCCGAGACCAAGCTCGGCCACGACCTGTTCGGCCCTGCCGCCACCTCAGCCCAGCTCGACCGCGCCGGGGCGATGGTCGTCGGGCGCTTCGAGGACGGCACCCCGCTGTCGCTCGCCGACCACGAGCTCAAGCAGCCAGTGGCCAACGACTTCAACTTCGACGCCGATCCGGCCGGCGCCAAATGCCCGTTCCATTCGCATATCCGCAAGGTCAACCCGCGCGGCGACGTGAAGCGCACCTTCCATCTGTCCGACGATCACGGCGACCGCGACCCGATCATGATCCGCCGCGGCATCACCTACGGCGCGAAGCGGCCGATGTCGGCCGACGACAGCGAGTTCGCCGACGACGGCACCGAGCCGCAGCACCATTCGGGGCTGTTGTTCATGGCGTATATGGCGAGCGTCGAGAAGCAGTTCGAATTCGTCCAGCAGTCGTGGGCCGACAACGCGGGCTTCGTCCGGCCGACGACCGGGATCGACCCGGTCATCGGCCAGTCGAGCGATCCGGCCGACTTCAAGCATAGCTATCTCGACGGCTGGACGCCGGGCGCGACGGCGAAGGTCGCATCGTTCGACAAGTTCGTGACGACGCTGGGCGGCGAATATTTCTTCGCGCCGTCGCTATCGTTCCTCCGCGGCGTCGGCCTGCCCTGACTCCGGTCCGCGGCGCCCGAGATTCCTCTGTAATATCGGGCCGAAATCTGACAGATGCGCGCCACTCGTCGGGGTGCGCGCATGGGGATACGGACGAAATTCAACCTGCTGCTGGCGTCGGTCGCGGTGCTCGGCGTCGCGCTGTTCTGGCTGGCGTCGGCGCCGTTCCTCGCGCAGGTGACCAAGGAGGAGGTGCTGCAGAGCTCGCGCATCATGATGGAGGGCGCGGCGGGCGCGCGCAAATACACGACCGAACAGATCACCCCGCTGCTGGTCGACCGCATGGACGCGACCTTCCACCCCCAGGCGGTCGCCGCCTACGCCGCCAAGCGAAGCTTCGACGTGCTCCACACGCGCTTCGCCGACTATCGCTACCGCGAGGCGGCGCTCAACCCGACCAACCCCGAGGACCGCGCGGTCGAGTGGGAAGCCGACATCATCAACGACTTCCGCGCCCACCCCGACAAGGTCGAGATCAGCGCCGAACGCAGCACGCCGACCGGACCGGTGCTCGACCTCGCCCGGCCGCTGGTCAACCGCGCGCCGTGCCTCGAATGCCACAGCGTCCCCGCCAACGCGCCGAAATCGATGATCGCGCTGTACGGCACGCAGAACGGCTTCGGCTGGCGGCCGGACGAGGTCATCGGCGCGCAGATCGTGTCGGTGCCGATGGCGGTGCCGCTGGCGCGCGCCGAGCGCATTCGCGCGCTGTTCGTCGTGCCCTTCCTCGGCGTCTTCGGGGTGTTGTTCCTGCTGCTCAACCTGTTGCTCGACCGGATCATCATCACGCCGATCGACCGCATCGCCCGGATGGCGGAGGCGGTCAGCCTCGGCCAGTCGGACGTTCCCGAATATGTCCACGGCGGCGGCGATCAGATCGCGCGGCTGTCGGCGTCGTTCAACCGCATGCGCCGCAGCCTGCAGGAAGCGCTGCGCCTGCTCGACGAGCGCTGAGGTTGACCGGCTATTTCCTCAGCTATTCGCGCGCCGACGAGGCCGTCGCGCTGCGCCTCGCCGACGACCTGATCGCCGCCGGCGTCGGCCTGTGGGTCGACCAGTACGACATCCGCCCGAGCCAGCACTGGGACCGCGCCGTCGAGGACGCGGTGCACAGCTGCACCGGCATGATCGTCGTCCTGTCGCCGCGCTCGGCCGCCTCGCCCAACGTCGCCGACGAGGTCAGCGTCGCCATCGAACGCGGCAAGCGCGTCCTCCCCGTCGTCATCGAGACGTGCACCGTGCCGCTCAGGATGACGCGGATGCAGTTCATCGACGCGACGACCGACTATGCCCGCGCGCTGCGCAAGTGCCTCGCCGAGATCGCCCGCGACGACGGCGCCGCACCCGCACCCGCCCCGTCCCCATCACCCGCAGCAGCATCGCCGCTCGACCCCAACGTCGTCGCCGTCGCGCGGCAGCGGCTGACGGCGCTGATCGGCCCGATCGCCACCGTCCTCGTCCGGAACGCCGCGGCAAGCGCCGCGACCGAGCGCGCGCTGTACGAAGCGCTCGCCACGAAGCTGCCGACCCCGGCCGAGCGCGCCGCCTTCCTCAAA
>CAXUEV010000185.1:0-4065 GCA_964250105.1 uncultured Sphingomonadaceae bacterium | reverse complement strand
AGCGCCTCGGCGAGGGTCGCCGCCTCGGCCTCGGCCATCTCGCGCATCTCGGGATCGGCGAGCATCGCCTCGAGCCCCGCCGCCTCGTCGCGCAACCGCCGCACCGCCTGCGCCGCCTCGACCACCGGCGTCAGCTCGGCATAGTCCTTCGACAGCGCGACGAACCTGTCCGACGCGAGATCGGGGTTGCCCATCTGCGCGGCGAGATCGGCGTGGCGCCGCTCGATCTGCGCGATGCGTTCGGGGGGGATGGAGATCATCTTAATCCTCCCCCTTAAGGGGGAGGCGACTCGCGCCAAAGGCGCGGCGGGTGGGGGTGAGCTTGGTCGGGCGGGTGGTGAGTTCGATGCAGGACATAACGGCGCCCGACAACGACAGATCACCCCCTCCCGGGCCGCGCTGCGCGCGTCTCTCGCCTCCCCCTTTCAGGAGGAGGATTGTGTCGCCGTTGACGATCATAGGTCGTCGCCGCTCAGATGGGTGTAGGGGTCGGGTAGCGCGCCGAGTACCGATAGAAGAAAATCGGCCGGATCGACATTTGATCGGCGGGTGTCGCTCAAGTGCAGTCGGTCACGCACGTCTTCCGTCGCGCGGACATAGAGGATACCCGCAAGCGACTTCTTGCGCGCGATGTCGGCGTTTCGCTTGGCGCTGTCCGACAGGGAACCGTGCACGACGAAGTTCCTCGCACGCAGGTGGTCGGCGATGCGGTACGCTTCCGGCTGCATTGCCGGATCGTCGGCGACCACCGCGATCTCGAAGCCGTCTTCTTGCGCTTCGACCAGCATCGCCAGCCGCTCGATCCCCGCCGCCCAGCCGACCGCCGGCGTGCCCGGCCCGCCCATCGCCTCGATCAGCCCGTCGTAGCGGCCGCCGCCGATGACGGTGCCCTGGCTGCCGAGATGGTCGGTGACGAACTCGAACGCCGTATGCCGGTAGTAATCGAACCCGCGCACCAGCGCCGGGCTCCGCACGAAGTCGACCCCCGCCGCCTGCAGGCCCTTCCGCACCGCCTCGAAGAACGCGCCCGCCTCCGCCGTCAGGTGCGCGTCGATGCCCGGCGCGGCGGCGACGAGCTCGCGATCTGCGGGTGATTTCGAGTCGAGGATGCGCAGCGGGTTCTTCGCCAGCCGCTCCCTGCTCTCTGGCGAAAGCGTATCGGCGTGTGCCGCGAAATGTGCCACCAATGCCGCCCGCCATGCCGCGCGCGTGCCGCTGTCGCCCAGCGTGTTGAGCTGCAGCTGTACCTTGTCGCCGATGCCCAGCTCGGCGAGCAGCTGCGCCCCCATCGCGATCAGCTCGACGTCGGCCGCCGGTTCGCCCGCGCCGATAATCTCGGCGTCCAACTGGTGGAACTGGCGGTAGCGCCCCTTCTGCGGGCGCTCGTAGCGGAACAGCGGGCCGTGCGCGGCGAGCTTCATCGGCGCGAACTGCTGCCAGCCGTTCTGGATATAGGCGCGGGCGATGCCGGCGGTGAATTCGGGGCGCAGCGTCAGCGACTCGCCGCCCTTGTCGGCGAACGAATACATCTCCTTGGCGACGACGTCGGTCGTCTCGCCAAGCGAGCGCGCGAAGACCTGGGTGAACTCGAACACCGGCACGTCGACACGGCGGAAGCCGTACAGCTTGCGGACGCGGTTGAATGTGTCGACGACATGGTCGAAGCGGACGATGTCGTCGCCCCAGAGGTCCTGCGTCCCCCGCACCCGTTGTACTTTGTCGGCCATGACGCGGGCTGATAGGCGAAGCCGCGCGGCGTGTCATCCCGCCGGGCCGGCTCCCAGCCGGTCGAGCGCCGCCCCATCGAGCCGGTAGACCGTCCATTCGTCCTTCGGCGCCGCGCCGAGCGACTTGTAGAAGTCGATTGCCGGCCGGTTCCAGTCGAGCACCGCCCATTCGACGCGGGCGCAGCCGCGGCTGACGGCGATGCGCGCGACCCGCGCCAGCAGCGCCTTGCCGAGCCCGTGCCCGCGCGCCTCGGGCATGACGTACAGGTCCTCGAGGTAGAGCCCGTCGCGCCCCGACCAGGTCGAATAGTTGGTGAAGAACAGCGCCATGCCGACCACCGCGCCGTCGACCTCGGCGACGACCGCCTCGGCGCTCGGTGTCGGGCCGAACAGCGTCGCGCGCAGCCCGTCGACCGTCGCCTTGACCGCGTCGGGCTCGCGCTCATAGGCGGCGAGGTCGCAGATCAGATCGAGGATCGTCGCGACGTCGGTCGGCTGCGCCTTGCGGACGGCGGCGTCGGCCGGCGTCACTCGGCCGCCTGCAGCACCAGCGCCGCTTTCGCCGCCTCGATCTCGGCCGCCTTCTTCTCGACCAGCTCGACGATATGGCCGACCATCGCCGGCTCGTCGATGTGGTGCGAGGTGACGCCCGACAGATAGACCATGTGCTTGCCGCCACCGCCGCCGGTGATGCCGATGTCGGTCTCGCGCGCCTCGCCGGGGCCGTTGACGACGCAGCCGAGGACGCTGAGCGACAGTTCGGTGGTGACGTGCGCCAGCGCCGCCTCGAGCGTCTCGACCGTCTTGACGACGTCGAAGCCCTGGCGCGCGCAGCTCGGGCAGCTGACCACGCGCACGCCGCGCGCACGGATGCCGAGCGACTTCAGCATATGGTAGCCGACCTTGACCTCCTCGACCGGGTCGGCCGACAGCGATACCCGGATCGTGTCGCCGACGCCCGCCCACAGCAGCATGCCGAGGCCGATCGACGACTTGACCGTGCCGCCGATCAGGCCGCCCGCCTCGGTGATGCCGAGGTGGAGTGGATAGTCGCAGACCTCTGCCAGCCCGTTGTAGGCGGCGACCGCGAGGAACACGTCGGACGCCTTGACGCTGATCTTGAACTCATGGAAATCGGCGTCCTGGAGAAGCTTCATATGCTCCAAGGCCGAGGCGACAAGCGCCTCGGGGCACGGCTCGCCGTAGCGTTCGAGAAGGTGGCGGTCGAGGCTGCCGGCGTTGACCCCGATCCGCATCGAACAGCCGTTGGCCTTGGCGGCGCGGACGACCTCCTTGACCCGCTCGGCCGAGCCGATGTTGCCGGGGTTGATCCGCAGGCACGCGGCGCCGGCGTCGGCAGCTTCAAGCGCGCGCTTATAATGGAAATGGATGTCGGCGATGATCGGGATCGCCGAGCCGCGGACGATCGCCGGCATCGCCCGCGTCGATTCGACGTCGGGGCACGACACGCGGATCAGGTCGGCGCCGACCGCGACGCACTGGCGGATCTGCTCGATCGTCGCCGCGGCGTCCTCGGTCGGGGTGTTGGTCATCGTCTGGACGGTGATCGGCGCGCCGCCGCCGACGGGGACGTTGCCGACCATGATCCGGCGCGACGGACGGCGCACGATATCTCGCCAGGGACGAACGCTCATATTTGCGGCTCCGCTGCCATCGACGCGCATATAGCCGCTGTCGCTTTCCCCGCCTATAGGGCAGCCGATGCGGCGCGCCTTCCTCAAGATGCACGGCCTCGGCAACGACTTCGTCGTGTTCGATGCACGGGCGCAACCGCTGGCGCTGACCGCGGCGCAGGTCCGCGCCCTCGCCGACCGCCACACCGGCATCGGCTGCGACCAGCTCGTCGTCGTCGAGCCGAGCGCGGCCGCCGACGCCTTCATGCGCATCTGGAACGCCGACGGCGGCGAGGTCGAGGCGTGCGGCAACGCCGCGCGCTGCGTCGCGATGCTGCTCGGGGCGGAAGCGACGATCGATTCGGCGGGCGGGCTGCTCAGCGCCGCCGCCACCGCGGGCGGCGCGACCGTCACCTATCCGCCGCCCGAGTTCGACTGGGACCGCATCCCGCTCGCCTATCCGCTCGACACGGCGGCGCTGCCGGTCGGTTGGGACGGCCTCGAACGCCCCGCGGCGGTCAATGTCGGCAACCCGCACCTCGTCTTCTTCGTCGCCGATCTCGACGCCGTGCCGCTGGCCGCGCTCGGTCCGGTCATCGAGGTCGACCCGCTGTTCCCGCGGCGGATCAACGTCGACGTCGCGGAAGTGCTCGACCGCGCGCATCTCCGGCTCCGCGTATGGGAGCGCGGCGCCGGGCTGACGC